>CAZPPD010000077.1:0-12369 GCA_964588185.1 uncultured Alcaligenaceae bacterium
TCTTGACTTGGAACGCTTTCCATATGGGGGCTTTGGGATCCGATTGAGCCACGTAGAGGGTTTTCTCATCCGCCGAGAGAGCAATACCATTGGGCCGAGTCATTTCCTTTGTGAGCAACTGCAATTTGCCTTTCTTGGTGATTCGATACACACCACAGAAATCCAGCTCTCTTGCCGGATCATCCCAACGTTTGGTCATTCCATAAGGGGGATCGGTAAAGTATAAATCTCCGTTGGAATGGAAAACTGCATCGTTGGGGCTGTTGAGACGTTTGCCCTTGTAGGATTTGGCTAGAATTTCAAATTTGCCTTTGTTGTTCAAGTCCATTCGAGCGACCGCATGATCCCCGTGCTGGCAGAGGATTAAGTTTCCATCGGGGTCCAGAATCAATCCATTGGAACCGGGCTCATCCTTGCCGTCTTCGCCGCCGCGTGGTTTTTTGCCGGTGTAGCCACTAGGTTTGAGGAAAAGGGTCGATTTTCCGTCTTTCCATTTGTAGACGCTGTTGCGGGGAATATCGGAGTAAAGCAGGTACTTTCCTTTGGGAACCCAAACCGGGCCTTCGGTCCAAACGTGACCTTTAACAATAATTTCGATCTTGGCGTCTTTGGGAATAAGCTGGTCGATTTGTTTTTCAAAGCGTTCAATCTTTCCCGTGGATAAATAATCCTGACCCAAGGCAGGGGAAATATTTACCAATATCCCAAGAAGGATGGCCCATGGGAGAGTTTTCCAATTCATCACTAACACCTCAATGTTGTATTAGACCGAATCGATCATAAGAAGTTACGTTGGCATAGTAGCGATTGGCCCAACGGGTCACAAGCATTTTCCTTGTGAATCGGTTGGTTTCTTCCTTTGCCGGAGTTCCCCTCAACCTTATTGGGCTTTTACCATAGAATAAAAATAATCCCAAAGAATTGCCCTTTTGAATCACAGCATGGGAGGATCCAATGGCCACCGAATTGCCCTTATTAACCGGCACGTCTTCGGGAGAAGAAGCTTTTCATCTTCCCGGCCGATGGTGGCATGCTGAAGACGACCGGATTGTTTGCGATCTATGTCCACGCAAGTGTTCTCTAAAAGAAAGGGACCGAGGATTTTGCTTTGTCCGGCAGAATTTGAACGGCCAGATGATGCTGACGACCTACGGCCGCAGCACCGGTTTCTGCATTGATCCCATTGAAAAGAAGCCACTCAATCATTTTTACCCTGGAACCAGTGTACTTTCTTTTGGAACGGCTGGTTGCAATTTAGGCTGTAAGTTATGCCAGAACTGGGATATTTCCAAGTCCCGTCAGGTCGAACGTCTAAGCGAACAGGCGTATCCCGAGGACATCGCCCGCGCCGCCAAGGATCTCGGCTGCCTCAGCGTTGCCTTTACCTACAATGATCCGGTCATCTGGGCCGAATATGCCATTGAAACCGCCAGGGCATGTCACGCCCTTGGCTTGAAGTCTGTTGCGGTCACTGCCGGTTACATTACCGAAGAAGCCCGCACAGATTTTTATGAGGTAATGGATGCAGCCAATGTAGACCTCAAAGCATTCACGGAAGATTTTTACCACAAGCTGACACTCTCTCATATCCAACCGGTGCTGGATACTTTGCGTTGGCTCAAGAAGGAAACCGACGTTTGGTTTGAAATCACCAATCTCGTTATTCCCGATGCCAATGACGGCTCCGAGGAATTCCAACAGCTTTGCGATTGGGTTTTGGAAGCCGTTGGGGACGAAGTTCCCCTACACTTCAGTGCTTTTCATCCCGATTTTCGCATGATGGACCGCCCGCGAACTCCACCTGAAACATTGAACCGGGCTCGGGAAATTGCCTACAAAGCCGGATTGAAATATGTCTACACCGGCAACGTCGATGATGCCAGCCGGCAGAGCACCTACTGCCCGCAATGTCGAAATGTGGTCATCGAGCGCAACTGGTATCAGCTTGGACAGTATGCCCTAAACCAAGGCGGTTATTGCCAACATTGTGGATATAAAATACCGGGGCACTTTGAAAGGGCACCTGGAAATTGGGGGCGCCGGCGCTTGCCTGTAGATATGCGCCGATATCACGCCTCGTCTTCCAGCCAATTGGCCTCTCCCCCAATACAACATAAGAATCCGTCTTCCGCTAGGAGTTTAAAGCCCATGTCAGAAACAGTTCCCCAACAATTAGACCTAACGGAGAATCAAAAAGCGGCCCTGCTTTCCGCCGCTGCCGAGCACATCATATCCGCAAGCCATGGTTGGCAACCTAATCTGCCGGATGCGGAGATTGCCGGGCTTGGTTCGCAAGTGGTCTCCGGGGTTTATGTCAGCCTGAAGCGAAAGGGACGGCTGCGATCCTGTTGTGGTTCTTTTGGGAAACCGGCACCTCTGAAGGCATTGCTCGCCGATGCTGCTTTCCGGACCGCAACCAACGACCCGCGCTTCCCTCAGATCTCTCCCAATGAAATTCCCTTTTTGGATTTGGAAGTGTGGGTGTTGTTGGGTGGAAGTTTGGTTCAGGAACAGGGTGAGGAACGAATCCAAGCCGTTACCGTCGGCAAACACGGCCTGCACATTGGCCGGGAAAATCAGCGGGGGTTGTTGCTTCCGGGAGTTGCCACTGACAATGGTTGGAATTCTGAGGAATTCTTGAACCAGGTCTGCATCAAGGCCGGGCTGCCCCCTACCGCCTGGAAAGATGACTCCACAAGTTTGGTTCGGTTTGAGGGAGAGGTAGTCCGCCGTTCTCTTTCAGAAAATGGGAGTCTGGCAGACCGCCAACCTCTTCTGGCTCAGGAACACCTGTACGCCTTGTCCAACTTTTACCAGCAGAACCTCGAAGCCATCGTCCGGGGAGCAACCCCGGCTTATTATGCTGCCGGATTGCCCGATGCCAACGTAAATGGCGTGGCGATTGTCTTAAGTTTTCAGGGAACGGATGCCGAGATCTCCGGTTGGCGGACAACCCTGCTCGGCTCCATGCCGTTGCAATCTACATTGTTCTCCTTAACGGAAGACTTGGCTGCCACTCTTCGGCGTCAAGGAATCAATCAGCCCTTTACGATGTTCCTGGCTATCCTCTCCGATCCCACCATGCACGGGACTGCTGCCGAACCGGATCTCCGGGGAATCAATCCGGGCAACCGGTGTGTGTATATATCGGAACGATCTAAAGCCGCCTGGATTTACAACCCCTCGAAAGGTCCGGAAGAGCTTTTACGATCTGCCCTGGAAGCAGCCAATGTGGTCATGCCGGAAGCAACGCAGATCTTTAGTTTCGAAGTGCTTTCCACGCGAGAGAACATTCAGGTTCAATCCGTACCCCGGCCCCACCCAGGCTCTGACATTCGGCCTCCCGGTGTTGCCGGTAAGTTTTATCCGCGCGGCGAACAACAAATCACCGCTTTGTTGAATTCCTTCTTAGCGGATGAGCCCAAAGACAAAAAGCGTTTCCCCGCCATCATGGTGCCGCATGCCGGGTGGCAGTATTCCGGCAAGATAGCGGGGGATGTCCTCAAACAAGTCGATTTCCCCAAGACGGTTATTGCTATTGGGCCAAAACATACTGCCTATGGCGTTGAATGGGCCGTTGCCCCGCATCAAACCTGGTCGCTGCCATCCGGTAACTTGGCTTCCGATCCGGATTTAGCCAAGAAATTAGCGGAGAACATTCCGGGGTTACAATTGGACGCTGCCGCTCATCAACTCGAACATGGAATCGAAGTAGAGCTGCCGTTCATCGTCCGGTTGGCACCGGATACCAAAGTTGTGGGCATTACCATCGGCGGTGGAAACCTTAATCGCTGCGACCAATTTGCTGAAGGGCTCAGCAAAGTAATCGGTGAAATGGAAGAAAAGCCATTGTTGCTGATCTCCAGCGACATGAATCATTTCGCCAGTGATGCGGAAAACCGGCGGCTGGATGAGATGGCTTTGGCTGAGCTGGACAAGCTGGATGAAGACGGCCTTTATGAGACCGTAACCAAAAACCACATCAGTATGTGCGGTGTCCTGCCGGCCATCATGGTGATTAAGACTCTGAAGAAACTCAATGCCGTCAAGAAATCCCAGCGAGTTAGCTATGCGACGACTGCTGATACCACCGGAAACCCGGACAGGGTTGTTGGATATGCCGGGATGGTGTTTGAGTAGTTTCCAATTAGAAATCGATCGTAAACAAGTCCTTGCTACTCCGGGTTGCCAAGGCTCCCAAATTCGTCCCATCGATCGTGACCGTTAGGGAACGGACACTGCCGTCGCCAAACACGAAATTACAGATTTCCGGATGGTAGCTGCCAAAGATACGACCGGAATCAGAGGGAGAACGCGCTAGCAAACGACTGGGACCGGCTCCCCGGAAAGAATTCCCATGGTCTCCGTTGTAGGCTCCGCCATCGCCGGCCCCGGTTTCTCCAAATCGGCCTTCTTCCACATGCTTTTCCCCGATCATCAGGGTATTGCTGAGACCATCTTTGATTTGGTCAAAGCTATCCATGTCTTTCGCAAGACCACACTACAACATGCCTTTGATGGAGAACAATTGAGTCTAGATGTGGCTCGGGATACTGGTTTAAGCAGGAACGTGCTAAAGACTCACTATGTCCAAAAGGATGACCCAAGCCTTGCACCAGGGTAGTAACAATACCTATCGCCGGATATTGGAAAGTTTGCCTCCCGAAGTTGCCCGATCCTACGGGTGCACCGAAAGTCATACTGATCCTAGAAAGCTGGAGTTTGATCAAGCCCTTGCGGCTCAGAATTGGGAAAGGGCGGCGTTACTTTCTGCAGAGCTAGCCAAAAATCAATCGTGCTAGAAGTCTTCTTGGGAGGTTTATCTTTTATAAGCTTTTGTGAATCTTGTGAAATTTTAAAGGCATGGAGCAAGGTATAATATTCAAGAAAACATAAGTATTTACTAGGATGTAACTTATAAACACGCCCGGAGGGATTCGAACCCCCAACCCTCGGTTCCGAAGACCGATGCTCTGTCCAGTTGAGCTACGGGCGCATTATAAAAGGAGGTTGGCAGGACCGGTAGCCCTTCCAACCTCCTCAGTTTACTTCAAACTGGTTTCCCGGCAAGATCAAACTTGCCCGGGGTATTTGTTATTGTGGACTAAGTCCTCAATAAGTGGATCACGTCCTCAATTAGGACCCGCCGCCCGAACTTGGAGGTTGGGGGGGCCGGGTTCCAGTGCCGCCGGCGCCGGGACGAAAACCGGCTGCGGCTCGGCGTTGGAAGTCCAGTTCCAAAACGCCGTAAGTTCGCTCGTGTTGGTTGACCACCGTCGCCAAAGCGTTCAACAGTCGCTTGGCGGTGTAGAAGTTCATGACCACCCGGTGAGTCAGCTTGACCGCTTCGGTTGGATTTGGGGTCACTTGAGTGTTGAGCCCGAAATCAAGAACCAATTCTTCGGGGGTAACATTTACCCGGCAGAAGTTGGTGTACACGGTCGACAGAGAGGAATAGTCCGTCGGAAAATTCTGTTGCTGTTGAGGGGTAGGTGCGGCAGGCGGTGCAGGGGTGGCTTCAGGTGTTTGTTTGGGATCATCAGCCATGGATAAAGTCTCCTTTCATGCTGGTTAAATCGAGCGGCTAAGATGATTTCTTGACAATACGAATCTTTAAAAATTCATGACCCAAGGATTCTTGTAATTCCAAAGGCCAAGCCCAACGACTTTTGCTTTCCTTGTTCCGTTCATAAATATAGATTCGGCGGGGGAAAGCTAGGGCTAATGCTTGGGATATTTCCAAGGTTTTACGAACATTTAACAAAACGGGCCCAATTTTGTGGCTCGAGGGAAGTTCCCAAAGGTCAAGGCGAGGAATATCCGGCTCGAAAATAGCCGCATATAGCACTATCCCCGCCATATTTCCTTTACCTTGCAGCCACAAAGGAACCTTTTTTAAGTCCGGCAATCCCCGAAGAACCGCCAAAGCCCGGCGGACATCCCACACCCGTTGCCCATCCAAAGTTTGACCCAATAAGGGAAACCGCCTCTTAATATGATGATCCCTTAATGAACCCGGTTCGGCCCAGGCAGTGGGTCCAATCCCACGGGGGGCTACGGTAGCAAATCCCCAACTGAATTTTTCCAGAACTCGGCGATTCACAGCCATTTTCTTGGGATCCGAAAGTTCCTGTTGCCATTCCTGCCAGCCGGCTTCGTCTACTGCGGTAAGGACAACAAGCTTTGGTTTCTTTACCTTCGCCGCTGTCATGAGCCACAGCCGTAGTTCCACTCCGGTTTCGCTGGTAAAATCATAAGAACGCAGTCGCAAACCATTTTCAGTCTTGTCCGCCACCAGTTTGGAATGCAAAGGCGGCGGATTTTTTGTCCAGCCGCGGAAGACCTTATTGTTCAGGGCCTGCAGCCATTCGATCCGTTTGCTTTTCCACCATTCTTCGGCAACCTTGGGAGATTTGGGCAATTCGGGGCGAGCCGGTTTGATGAAAACATCCTGAATCAGGGCGTTGATGGCATCTTCAGGAATAGTGTCCAATACCTTTAGTTGTTGAGGGGTAAAGCGAGGCGATTCTTCCGCTTCCAGTTTCTTTACTACTTTGCCGTCATTCTTCAGCCAGCGTTCCATCCAACTAAAAGCTCCCAAGCGCAAGGCCGGAGTGTCTTTGTGGGGACCAACAGTTTCGAGGAGCGTGAAACGGTCTTCTGCTTTATGAAGCCGATAAATCTTTCGGACCTTCTCTGCCAAACGCCGGTATCCCAGCACCGGGAAGATGGAATCATTATCGCTGTTCGCCAACATTAATGGCCGGGGTGCACACAATGCTGCCACTTGGGCAAAATCCCAGCGGTAGGTATTCACCAGATACATACAATCGCAATGGCCACTAATAATTCCCCGTTTGTATCGTGGATGGACTCCTTGGTATACATGCGAGCGGATATCCGCGATGCCGGCTACCGGAATAATGCAGGCAGGCCGTTCATCGGCAGCGGCAATCCACCAGCTTGTGGCCCCGCCCCCCGAACGGCCAGTCAGACCGATTCGTTTTGGGTCCACTTCCTTGCGGGAAACCAAATAATCCAAAGCCCGGATGCCGTTCCAACATTCAATCCCGGCAGGCGTATATCCCAATGTGTGCCACCACCACATATTGTATTTAGGCCAAGTGCCATGATGGATTCCTTGGATTTCGCCCAGTTGCAAGGTATCTATGATGAAGCAGACGTAACCATGCTCGGCAAACCAGCGCGGATGGTGCTGATAATTCACATGGTTGCCGTAGGAGACTCCCTTGTCAATGGTCCGGGCATGACCGCACACATAAAGGATTGTTGGAGCAGGCGCTTTTAGATTCTTGGGGATATAAAGATTACCGGTGACATATAATCCGGGACTGGATTGAAAGTGGATTTTTTCCACAGTAAATTTGTCGGTTTCAATCTTGCCGGTAATCGTGGCTCGCAGCTTGGTTTTTGCAGGCAACGGCCACAATCCCATCATCTCCAAGAACTGGCGGCGGTATTCGGGCCGTTTTGCTTTCCAATCAGATAAGGAATTAATATCGGAAAGACAGTTCTTCGCGATTTGTTGCGTCTGATGGTCAAAATACTTGCGGAGAAGCTGTTCGCCTTTTTTGGTTGGCGTTTGGGCTTTTCCTTGCAAAAAAGCAAAGAGGAAAACCAACAAAACTATTTTCCAACGTCCATAAAAGGCCATCATTCAACCTCCGGATAGCTTGCCCTGGGGTGATCCAAAACCTGAGTACTGCTCTAGTAGATTCGCCAGTTAATCTGTCCCTCATTCCAACTCTACAAGTTCCCCGCCGTTCCGAGTACATAATCCTTGGTAATTTTTAAGGTCGATCGTCTCGCTGACAAAACGGACCGAGGCATCAGCCATACAGAAATTGGCCCCACCGGGATGACGACTCCGGAAAGACATCACATTCGGCCAAAAGGCCGGTGTCGGCGGATCGGGAAAATAATTTAAAGGAGCATGGCAACTGGCATAATCCCCGTTGGAGTAATAGGCCGCCCCATGGTAGTTATGGTCATGGACATCTTCCCCGATCATAAAGGTGTTGTGGGTACCGTCAGTGATCCGGCTGAACTTGATTAGATCCTGATAGGTATTGCGAAAAAATATTCCGTTGCATCCAATCCGGTTATAACAATCCGGAGTCCTCCCCGAGTGGATACTGCTGCCTCCCATTTGATAGTCGCCAAGCACTCCCTTATAGCTGGTGACGGCAACTTCTACACCTTTGAGTTGCCACTCGTCGGTGGACAATTCCCAGGCACTTGGATCGGAAGGGCACATAAGAGTATTGACTTGGGTTTTAAGAGCATGAGCACAACCCGGGTCGGCGATGCCGCTGCCGCCACTCATGCTTTTTCCCAGATAAGGGACAAATTGGTTGTACAAATTGGTCTGCTCCAGGAAGGGCAACGTCCGTAATATCCAGCCACTGCCATCCAATGGTCCCGGGCCATTACTTTCTTTCCATCGCGAATAACTTTCCGGGAAATGACCTCGCTCCTCATGATACGCATGAACGGCTATTCCCAATTGCCGGAGGTTGTTCTGGCAGGTCAGCCGGTCTGCGGCTTCCCGGACTTTCTGCACTGCTGGGAGGAGTAATGCAACCAAGATGGCAATGATGGCGATCACCACCAAAAGCTCGATTAGAGTAAAGGCCGGCCTTTCTCCATTACCCTGGGACATAAAAAATCCTGCAACAATCAAGCATAGAGAATGTTGGAAATGTGATATTCTAACGTTCTAATGGGAATCACGCGGCTTACTTTTGCATCAAGCAGTCAATCGAAAATCCAGCAAAGCGAATCTTTCGATAAAGCCGCTCACCATTTTCGTAGAGACAGCCAATTCGTCCATCCGGCAACACCGTCAAACAAGAGTAGGCCGAGGGGCCTTTATTCAAAACCTTGCGGATTCCCCACGTTTTGCCTTCATCTTTACTGGCGAACACATTTAGATTTCTTCGGCGGCTTTTACTATGAGGATTGGAAAATAACAGGATATTCGGCTCCCACGAATAGCGAAGCAAACTCGCCTGGCATACCGGTTCAATCAAGGTTTTGTCAAAGCGAACTGCAGACCAGGTTTCCCCGCCGTCTTTGCTGATTGCCACAGCCCGCATATTGCCCTTTGCTTTAACACCGCCAAATCTCCCCCAATTATTCCGCATATTGATCAGCAGGTCGCCGTTTTGCAATTCCACCACCTGGCATTCATTGGTGTGTTTGTCGACAGTTCCGCCCAGCTTCCAGGTTACTCCTTTGTCGTCGCTGTAGATGATATGGGAATAAGAAATCCCTCTGGTATTTTTCTTGGGAATGCGATGGTCGCATGGAATCACTAGGCGGCCTTTGTGCGGTCCCTTGCGCAGTTGAATGCCGACTCCGGGCCCGGTTGCATACCAACCCCAATTCTTTTTCTTGACTGCAGCGGTAATCTTTCTCGGCTTGGCCCAGGTAACGCCGTCATCGTGACTATGCGTAACAAAAACATCGTGGTTATCCCGCGTGAAGGGCAACCAAATAACCCCGGTGCTTTGCTCAACAACCGGACAAGGATTGCCAATGGTTATTTTTTTGCTGCCGCCCTCCTCGTAGACAACCTGCTGCCGGCTCCAAGTGTTGCCGTTGTCCGAGCTGCGCTTTACCAGCAGATCCAAATTCCCGTGGTCCCGCGAGCTGTCTTTGCGGCCCTCGCAAAAGGCTAGCAAAGTTCCTTTTTTGGTAACCAACAAAGAAGGAATCCGGTAAGTGTGATAGCCGTCTTTTCCGGATACATACACATCCGTCTGAAATAGCTCTTCTTTATCTCCAGCAAGTCCATTCTCTATCCCGGCATTTATCAACGCTGAAATGGATAAAACCCAAAGGCAGCTGAGTTTGTGTATCATTTCATTCTTCCTTCCAATTGGATTTCCATTAAAGGCCAAGATAAAAGCCCCAGGTCAGATAGTACCTGGAGCTTTTATCTTAATTCTCAGCAAGACCGACCACAATTAAATGATATTTTCAAACCGTCTAGGTCTGGTCAAGGCGTCAACGGCTCCGTTCATCGTTCCATCGTAATCATCAATCCCGGAACCGCCATCAATCCGTGTCCGGAAAGAACCCCCAAAGGTAAATCCGCCATCCCAAGTAAAGGTGTCGTCTCCACCCTGCAAGGTAGCCAAGACTTGGCGGTCCACGTTGCCGCTGATCAGAACATTATCCTCTCCGTTGCCGCCCGTGTAGCTCAGGGCACGAGTATCCCCATTAAAGGTAAAGTCATTCATTCCGTGTCCAAGTGATACTCGGATGCTTCTTCCCACGGTCCCAAGGGTGGAAGCAAATAAGGTTAGATCATCTGTTCCGGATCCAGCGGAGATGGTTAGATTTCTGCCAACAGTAAAGTCTTGATCCAAATCCCAAAGATTATCGCCGCCCCCCAAATCAAAGGTTGCATTATCGCCAATGGCTACGCCGAGTAGTTCGGTGTCGATGAACAAAGAATCTGCTCCGGAGCCGGTGGCAACATTCAAGTCCCCTGCGATATCAATAGCGGCTGCCACCTCAATGTTCGCCGGAATCAGAGGAGAATTTAGCCGAATTTCATTGTCTCCACCCCCGGCAAGGATGAGTAAATCGCCGTCGATATCCGCACCATTGATCTCGACCGTGTCCGAACCTTCGCCTGATTGGATAATGACCCTACTCAAAAACATCGGTGGCACGTCTAAGTCACTTTCTTCCCCAAGGAAGAGGTTGTTGTCTCCTTCGTCCATCCGGATTGAGGTTTGACCGTGAACTATGGCATGGTCTACGATAACGAGGTCGTCTCCTGCTCCCGTGTCGATTGACAATCCGCTCATTATTTCCGTCATGTCTACGTCCCCGACGTAGACATAGTCTACCCCGTCCGTCCCGGTTTGAATGGTTACACTGCCGGTAACCACCGCGTTGTCCAGCCCAAACGTATCGTCGCCCGGTCCACCGGTAAACCGGATACTGCCGGTAATGTCAATGGGAGCAAAACTTCCCAGGAACAATTCATTGCCGATATTGAATCCACTCGTGTCTCCTAAATCCACCTCCAAATCGCCAACGAGAGTCAGGTCGTCAATCTCGACAATGTCATCGTCAACTCCACCGGTGATGTTGATATTGCCATCGATGGTGACGGGGAAAAAGGAACCAATGTAGGCATAATTGGCATATCCTTCTGCATCTCCAAGGTTCATGGAAACACTGCCGGAGATCGTCGCTTCTTCTATGGCAAAGGTGTCCTCTATGCCGGAACCGTTAAGGGTCAGGTCCCCACCTATTGTGGTTAGGGCATTAAAACCAAAAACGACAGTGTTATCGGTAAAACTGAGAGACCCGGTTTGAATGGTGACATTCCCGCCTACTTCGTAGTTGTCAATAAAGGCAGTTAATGCCGTTTCACCACCCGTAATATTCAAATCTCCGGCAATCACCCCCGGAGTATCAATAAAAAAGTTGTTGAAAACGACGACGTCATCAAAAATTCCAAAACCGTCCCCTAAATCGATATTAACATCGCCGTTAAAGATGTTGTTGTCATCAATCAATACCAGATCATCTCCATCCTCGGTATCAATGGTTACCTGACCATTAACGGTCGCGTTGTCGTAGAAGAAAACATAGTCAAAAACATCACCAGTGTTTATCTCAACGTCTCCGGTAGTCATTGCAGTTCCTGCTCTCGAAAGAACAACGACGTCAAAGTCATCTCCGGAGGAAATGGTGATTCCTGCAAAATCTCCTTCATAGAAATAGACGCTATCCGACCCGGCATCTGTATTGATTTCCATATCAGCTTCCAGAACTCCAAATGCCCCAAAGTCATTGACTCGAATGGTGTCACTGACGCCGGAAGTGTTTATTGTTACAGTCCCGGCAGCATTCACGGCAAAGGGAGATCCAGCCGCAAAAACACCATTGGTGTTATCAAAAACTTCAACTTCATTATCCGCTGTGATATTCAAAGAAATATCGTCAGTTCCCGCATCTACCGTAAGCGTTAAATTGGAACCATCGGCAACATCCACCATAATGGCAGGAACGGTCCGGTCCTCCAGGGCTTCCAGAGAAGGTTTGGCAATAGGGTTGTGATTCATTCGAGTCTCCAAAAGGTGAAAATCAAAAGCGGTAAAAGTTGGAAGGAGAGAGTCTCCCGCACCTTCATTTGAACGAGTCCAAGGTGAGTTTTAGGTAGAGATAAGAATGCAGGAAATATTTCAGCTAAACTATCTATTCTTCCCAGACTAAGCAAGGAAAATTCAATCAAAAATAAGGAGAATCTTAAACCTAGGATCTTAATCCCCCAACGTTTCACCGTTGGAACGGTTTGGTGACGGTATTGGAGACCCTTAT
>CAZPPD010000078.1:0-12363 GCA_964588185.1 uncultured Alcaligenaceae bacterium
GGTTACCCGGATTCTCCGAAAGAAGCCGGCCCCTATCCGCCGGTCGCGAGGCATGGCTCCCGCTCCGTTTCTTCTGCCGGTTGAATGTTCCCGGACCATTCTTGCAGTTGGTGGGCAACAAAAAAACACTTTTGCCTTAGGAACCGGCCGGCATGCAATCCTGAGCCACCATATCGGAGATTTGGATCACTTCGAAGCTTTTCGGGCATTTGAGGAGGCAGTCCTTCATTATGAGGATCTGTTTCACCTGCCGCCGGATATTATTGCCCATGACCTCCATCCCGATTATGCGTCCACGCAATATGCCCGTAACCGTGGCAATAAAGTCCGTTTGATTGGTATCCAGCATCACCACGCGCACCTGGCAAGTTGCATGGCCGAACAGGGACTGACCGAACCAGTGATTGGGGTGGTATTTGATGGAACCGGTTTCGGCTTGGACAGGACGGTGTGGGGCGGGGAGTTTCTTGTTGGCGACTACAGGCACTGTCGCCGGGCGGCTCATTTCCGGCCTGTTGCCATGCCGGGGGGCGAGAAGGCGATTCACGAAATTTGGCGGATGGGCCTAGCTCATTTGGTTGATTGTAACTTGGATCCAATGTGGCTGCAAAATCGAACATCATTACCCGACATCGACCCGGTTTTGCAAATGATATTCCGAAAGTTTAATTCTCCTCTTACCTCCAGTGTAGGACGTTTGTTCGACGCAGTGGCGGCGTTAGTGGGAGTCAGGGACCAAGCAAGTTACGAGGGCCAGGCAGCAATGGAATTGGAATGGCTGGCTTTGGATGTCTCACCCAAAGATTCCTATCCTTTTGAAGTAACCCAAAGCGATGAGGGAAATGAGAGTCCTTTGCAGATTGACACCCGGCCACTGATTCCAGCCATTGTTGGCGATTTCGGGAATAATTGCCCCATTCCTGAAATTGCCCGGCGGTTTCATTCAACGATGGTGGAAATTGTAGTTCATACCTGCTGTTTGCTACGGGAACAAACCGGAATCGGAAAAGTAGCGTGTAGCGGGGGTGTTTTCATGAATCGCATACTTTCGGAGGAGTGTGCAGCAGCTTTGGAGGAAAATGGGTTTGCGGTGTTTCTTCAGGAGTCGGTGCCTGCCAATGATGGGGGATTATGTTTAGGCCAGTTGGCTATTGCTGCTTGTGTGGATGCCTCTTAGCTAAGCAACCCCTTTTTCATTCCTTCTTATTTGCAGAAGATCCAGCCATTGGTCCATACCCAATCCGGATTTCGCCGATACTTTAATGCTTTCCATGCCCGGCCGAACTGATTGAATACTTTGGAGAGCACTTTCCAAATCAAAGTCCACAGCTTCGGCCAAATCCATCTTGGTTATGACCGTGAGGTCCGCTGTGTTGAAGATGGTCGGGTATTTTTGCGGCTTATCTTCTCCTTCGGTTACTGAGAACAAAACCAACCGCAAATCCTCCCCTAAGTCATAAGTGGCCGGGCAGACAAGATTCCCAACATTTTCCACAAACAAAAAATCCAGCGGTTCAGTCTGCCAATCGGTCAAGGCATCCCGCACCATATTGGCTTCCAAGTGGCAAACAGTTCCCGTGGTGATCTGTTTGATGGGAACTTCGGAGCGAGCCAATCGTTGGGCATCATTCTCGGTGGCCAAGTCCCCTACCAAAGCAGCTACGCGATATTTGTCTCGCAGCCTAGTAAGGGTCTTCTCGAGAAACATGGTTTTTCCCGAGCCCGGACTGGAAACCAGGCTCACCACAAAAACACCGGCATCCCGAAATTGTTGGCGAAGAGAACGAGCAACCACATCGTTTTCCTTGAGGATCTTGGTGCGGACTTCAACGAGTCGAGTTTGGGTGCTCATTCTTCTATCTCCAGCGCGGTCAGTTCCATTTCCCGACCGGCCACTATTTTTGGGGACAGATTGCCGCAGTGGGGGCATGCCAATCGGTAGATTGCTTCCGGATGACAATCTGTCTGGCATTCTTCACAACGGATTAATACCGGAACCTCGGATATTATCAGGTCCGTGGTTTCGAAAGGAGAGTTTTCCCGGGCCAATTCAAAAGCGGATTCCAATGCTTCCTTTACCACCCCGGAAAAGGCTCCAACCTTAAGATGAATGGCCTTAACCTTAACCCCACCTCGTTTTTCCGCTTCCTCCATTGCAATATCCAGGATGTTCAAGGCAATGGAGAGTTCATGCATTTCTTGAAAATCTAGTATAAAAGGTGAGGTCGTCCTTAATGGAGAGAATCAACCAATTATAATTGTTAGGTAAGTGGATTAACACCTGTTAAAACTTACGGAATACAGGAATTGCAAGTTATTTTACAACTTAGAAAGTATTTCCGTCAACAATGCCTCCCTCGGAGGTTCAATCAAAGAGAGGATGAACGAAAATTTCTACAAATTTCGTGCCTATGAGATTTCCTGCAACGTTGTTCCCTTCTAAAGTATTCTTAATTAAAGGATAGAAAGGTGAAACAAGGGTTAAGAAGGCAAGGTAATTGTTTTTAAGGAATATTCTGCCTTTAACGAACAATTAGGATTATGCCGCTTGTTTCGGAAAAGCCGAAATGGCAACTTGCCCTTTTCCCACCAATTTAAGGAGAAGGACCATTTGCGGTTTTCGTTTGGTTTTCGCAGGTTGGAAGGAAAACATGGCCATTTAATCCCCGCCGGAATCTAAACCCTATAAGTAGTATACTTTTTTTGTTGATACTATATTACTCATTCGTTTATATTGTTAAACCTACCAGTATTTAGAGCATGTCTTTTCTTTTGCCCTAAATACTTTTTAGCTAAGTCCTTGATTTGACTCGCAGTAAAGTTGGGAAAAGCTCTTTTTTCTTGGGAATGAATAGCGTCTTCTGTTCCCAAGCTCCCGATGGAATAAACCAATATTGCCTTGTGGTGTTCGGTAGGTTCAGAGTCCAGGCACACCTCAAGTATTCGTTGGTGTCCTTTTTGACATGAGGAAACGATGAAATTTGATTTCTCCTCTCCCCAGAAGAAGAAAAATGCCAAGCGTGCGTATTTTCCGAAGGCCCCGAAGCTCCTTCTTGAATACTTAGAAGATCGGACAGCTCCTGCGGTTTTACCGCCTGCCATCGTCGAAGGCCAGCAAGAATTGGGGACGGGATTTAGCCCTTTTGCAGCGGTTGACCCCCTTGATCCCGACAAGATTGTCGTGGTTGGGTCATCGGGTGTTTTCCTTCCGGCACCCGACCCGTTAGACCCACCCACCTTCACAGATACATTGACGCAGATAACCGGCTTCTACACAACCGATGGGGGAGAGCACTGGAACCAGTTCACCGTTGCCCAGGATTATGTGGACCCGGATAAAGATCCCGGGCCCAACTTCCAAAATAACATTTCATTTGATCAGGCGAGCCAACCAACCGTGGCATTTGGGCGGGATGGATCTTTCTACATTTCCCACACGGAGCACGATTCTCAATTCACCAAAGGAGTTCTGGTTGTCCACAAATACGATTTCCGGGGGCTTACTCCAGTAGAAATTACATTGAATTTCGACGACTACACCAATACCAGTCCCGGTCCCGGTTATTTTACTACGGGCCAAGTCATCTACGAATGGAAAGGCCAAGACCCGGCTTACCATCCTTATGTTGCCGTTGACAATAACATTCACGAATTTACCGACCAGGACACCGAAGAAAAGCAAACAGACTTTCTATCCGAACAGGATGCCGTTTTCGTGGCTTGGAATACGGATGCCACGGCACCGGATATGGCCATGGGTTTTAATCCCAATGAAATTCTTATCTCCATCTCCGGAAATGGCGGGCTTGACTTTTCCACTCCACAATTGGTTTCGGGTACTACGCTCCGGTATACAGGCACACCGGGAACTAGGCCGGAAATTCTATTCACACAAGGAACTTCAGAATTTGACCAGGACCCATTGCTGGACCGCATTCAGGGCGGGCTCATGAATGTGGTTTGGAATTCCGGGGCGAATTTTGACGGAATCACCGTGGACAGCTATCAACTCATCGACCTCGCCATCGCCGAGGATCCTACCATGGAGGTTCCGCCCGTATCATCCTCGTTTGTTTTTGAAGGTTTGGGAGGCCCGGTAGCCGACGCTGTCGCCGGTATGGGTGGTTCAGGGAGCATGGGGGGTACCAATGAAGTTCAAACCCTAACCGAAACCATGAATATAACGGGTGGAAGTTACACCCTGACTTTCATGATGGAGGAAACGGTTCCCTTGGCTTTCGATGCTTCTGCCTCCGAAATCCAGTTGGCTTTGGAAGGATTGACGACCATTAGCTCCGGAAACGTAATGGTCACCGGGGGACCAGTCAATAACGCTCCTGTAATGGTCTCCTTTATCAATGCCCTTAGCAATCAAAATGTTCCGACGCTAACATCCGACCAATCCAATTTGACCGGTTCGTTTTCGATTGCAGTCGATACGCAGGGTATGGATCCGCCGGATATGGAGGTTGAAACGGAATTTACTCTGCCGGTTGATTTAACGACACAAATGGATTTCGATACCCTAGTGGACCTGGAGGTAAACGTTCACTTAGTTCATGACCATATGAATCAAGTGAGCATTACTTTGGAAGCTCCCGATGGGACCCAAATACCACTGGTCCTGAACCGGGTAGACACCATGGGCATGGATATTATGCCCTTGCAAGGATTGCCGGATGTGGATGATTTTGGGGTCGTGGATTTTATGGTCGGTATGACACGCCACCTTCGCAACTTCGGCGGGACTTTTGATGATCAAGCACCTCGTAATGTTCACGACGGTAATAACGTCGCACCTTATACAGTTAGCTATCAACCGGAAGCAGGTTTCCTTTCCGTTTTCAATGGCTTGGACGGAGCCGCCTTGTCAGGAGACTGGAAACTTATCATCGCAGATTTCAACAATGATACTATGATGATGATGCCTCCAGTCCAATTCTTACGTTCCTGGTCGATCAAATTTGTCTCCCACGTAAATACGACCGGCTTTGGTGATCCTGATCCATTTGCTCTTCCTCCCAATTTGGAAACCGAGGCCTTCTTTCCGACTTTTGATGTTCAAGGGGCTCCGGATTCGGTCTATCCACTGAACAACGTCACAAATATTCCCCGGGGGATAGGTCCCTGGATGGATGTCGCGATTGATGATTCCTTGGGCTCTTTTAGCCCCTATCAAGGACGTATGTATTTGGTTTATACCGACTTGGCAAATCCAAACGATCCGGATAACACCGATATCTTCTTAATCCATTCGGATGACAATGGGCAAAGTTGGTCCTTTCCTGCCCGGGTGAACTCCGATTCCGCATTGGATTTTACCGAGGGCTCTCGTCCTCAGTTCATGCCTAATGTGGATGTAGATCCGGTAACAGGGACTGTGGTAGTGACTTGGTATGATGCTCGTTGGGATGCTGCTCAAGGCCGGGTTACCACTTTTATGACGACGAGTATCGACGGGGGTGAAACTTTCAGCGAAGAGATCTTCCTCAATCCTCCCAAAATCGCCATTGATGCCATTACCGGGGAAGAAGTGGTCATTGAACCCATTCCAACCAACCTGCCCGGGGTAGGTCTTAATGGCCTTGGTGAAAGACAATCCGTTGTCGTCCATGGCGGAAAAGTACATGCGTTTTGGTCTGGTAATCTGAATGCCAATCAATCCAATATTTGGCACGGCCAGGCTGGCATTGCTTCCGGTCCTCGAGTGGTCCAAGGAGATTCCGGTTCGGTCGTAGATGAATCAATCATTGAAATTGTGGATTTTCTTGGAAACCCCATTGATCAGATTACCATTAACCCCAATGTCGTTGATGATGCCCTTAGCGGGGCTCCATTGGGTGCAAAAATCCTCGAGGAATTTTCAGTTACCTTTGACCGTCCGGTTGACCCCTCAACAATTTCCCCGGAAGATGTGGTTTTGATTTACCGGGATCCCAATGATCCATCGGATTTAGACACGGACAACGACGGCCTACCTGGAAAAACCATCGCTGTCACCTCGGTCGAAGCTTTAGATAAAACCGCTGCTCAAGGGCCCTTTGACGACGAAGCTTTTCCCGCCTTAACGGTCAGCGATGAAGTCAGGCGGGAAGGAGATGCAGGGAATACTTCCTTTACCTTTGATATCTTCCTTACCGAACCCCTCACTGAAGACCTAACGATTTTTTACACGGTCCGAAGCGGAACCGCAGATGAAAATGATGATTATACTCCACCAGTTGTAAATCAGGCATTCATTCCCGCCGGATTCTTTGCTGATTTCATTACCGTCGATGCCCGGGGGGATACTCTCGAAGAGGACAACGAAACCTTTTTCCTCGATATTGTTGGGATTGATAACAATAAGGTAACCATCAATAAACCCAGGGGAACTGCCACCATTCTGGACGATGACGGCCCCCTGCCGAAAATCACTATTTTTCCCAGTTCCGGGTTTGAGTCAACAGGAATCGATTTCAATACCGGGCTTCCTTTTATCACCGACATGGACTTCACCGTGTTTCTGTCTGAAGTCCCGACAGATTTGATTTCGGTTGATTACACCATATTAAGTGGTACTGCTGAAGCGGACGTCGATTTTGAATTTGATACCGACACCATCACCTTTTTCCCCGGCGTCTCTACCCGCGAAATTACCGTCTCGATCCTTGCCGACTCGGAACGGGAACCCGACGAAACGCTATTTGTTGAATTAAGCAATCCGGTGGGAGCAAATTTTGGCCAGCCGGACGGCAACATCGCCATGGGCACGATTATCGATGATGAGGAGGTTATCGCTCTACTGCCTGCAGTTTCTATTGGCAATGGAATCGTGCGTGAAACCGATTTCCAGGAAACCTCGACTATCTCATTTCCTGTGGAGCTTTCCCTCCCCCTTACCGAAGATTTGACTTTGGAATACACCACGACTCCGGGCACCGCGGATGAAAATGATGATTTTCAACCGACCACCGGGACCGTCACAATTCCTGCGGGCGAGTTGGGGGCGGTAGTCGATGTGGTGGTGAACGGAGACACTTTCTTTGAAGGAAACGAGAACTTCTTTATCGATTTCTTCGGCAAGGACCTCCGCAAGGTTACCTTCGCTAAGACACGCGGCGAAGGCACCATCGTGGACAACGACGTTTTCATTCCCGAATTGAATATCGCCGATGTGATCATTCAGGAACAAGATTATCAGCAAAATGAGATCGACATCACCATCCTGTTATCCTCTCCAGCTGCTCAAGATATTACTGTGGATTTTCGAACTGAAGATGGTTCTGCCTTGCAGGCGGAAGGGGACTATACCGGGGCGACCGGTACCCTCTTCATCCCAATGGGAACCTCTGAGATCACCTTTACCGCCAATGATGTCCTGGTCCCTATAGTTAATGGGGACGGTTTCCGCGAAGGTAATGAGTTTTTCAACCTGATTCTCGAGAATCCCACCAATGCAAACCTCGGCAAGGATACTGCAACGGTAACCATCATGGACGATGACAACGACCTTGGTGCTACGCAATTTTTAATCAACATCGAACCGCAAACCGCGGTGGGGACCTACTCCTATTCAATTGGTCCGGAAGTATTTGATCGCATTCGCGTGTTTAACGAAAATATTATTGATCGCCAAACTGCCCCAACTGTATTTGAGTTGCAACAAACCGGGGGAATTCAGGTCGGCTTTGATGATATTGCCGGACCCGATCCTGCGGATTTATTTCCGCCCCTTCCAGTCGAATTACAGCCCTTTTTCCTCTTTTCTCCACCCACGCCATTTGGAACAACAGTTGACCTGTTAGTAGACTCGCAAACTCCAAACACATTTGAAGCTCGGTTGACTACTCCAGATGGTAATCCGATGGAGTCGGATCAATACGTCCAATCCACCATTCAGATCCTCCTGCCGGGGGCTGCAGACCCGCTGATGCCGTTGGATCCCCGCTTGGTCATCAAGGATTTGAATGTTCGGGTGACTATCGGCCATCAATTGGTGAGTGACTTGGCGTTATTCCTGACCGCACCAAACGGCAAACGAGTGTTCTTATCCTTGCAAAATGGTGGAACAGAGGAAAATTACTTTAACACCGTTTTTGACGATGGAGACGACAATGGTCCTTCTCCACCAATCTCTGAGGCAGACGCACCCTTCACCGGTGTTTTTGCACCTGAAGAACCGCTGGCGGAGTTAATTGGGGATCAAATAGCTCCCGATATTTTTGGTTTAAATGACCGCGAAGGTCTTTGGACACTGGGAATAATAGATCTGGCACCCCAATCCAGAGACATTGAACTTTTTAACTGGTCCCTGATCTTTGAAGTAGGTGAGGAAACTACCCTTAGCGGCAACAAGATGGACCAGAATAACAACGGAGAAGTGAACCGCAACCGGGACCTTGTTGAGTCCAAGAATTTCAACAAATTCAAGACTCCGGACCCGATCAACGGGGCTTCCCAGTTTGAGTTGCCTTACGATGATCTGACATTGCCCCTCATTCTGCCCGGCCCTCGCTTTGAAGGAACCAGCCTGGACCTAAATCCAGCTACTACGGAAAATCTGCTGCTCAATGATCAAGCTTCCTTTGTTGATGTGGTTTTCGACCGGCAGATTAATCCCAATACCTTTTTGCCGGAACACATCAGCACTTTCATTGGGCCTTTTGGTCCAGTTGATTTTGATCCGACAACACCACAAGTAGATTTCGGTCCCCAGTTCTTTGAAATCGTTCCAAATCCAGGCGGCACCCCTCCGGAAATGCAAGACAGGATCTTTCGAGTCAACTTCCTGGATAGTAATGGAGATCCTTTCTCGATTAGACGGAGTGGAACTTACTCCTTAGTGGTGCTTCCCGTAGTCGACTTGGTAGATCAACTCGGGAACTCCCAGACGGTATTCATTGAAGATTCCAGTGGCAGAGAGTTGGATAATAACCTCAATGCGGGGCTGGAAAACTTGCGTGGCAAAGCTCCTTTCCCCGGAGACCGTTTGAGTGTGACTTTCAGCACCCTGACGGATGGGGATGTGACTAATGATAATGTTGAAATCTCTGCTAACCGAATTTCCGAGTCCACGCTAGTAGTTCCCGACAGCTTTATCATAGACCAGGTCGATGAGGATAACCCCATCGAAGTTCGTCTTAATATCTCCCATCAGGATGTTTTAGATCTGGAAGCAACACTTATTGCTCCGGACGGCACTGAGGTTCGCCTATTTGGCAACCTCCAACCATTTGGTGCTCCCCCGTTTGCCGATTTTACCGACACCGTCTTGAATGATTTTGCTCAGGCTTCGATTCTCCAAGCCCAGCACCCATTCACTGGAACCTTCACTCCTCAGTTACCATTGAGTACTTTCAATGGTTCCAGTGCCAATGGAACTTGGACACTGAGAATTGTCAACAATGGATTAACGGTGGGGTCCATTGATGATTGGACCTTATCCTTACCTCGTTCAAATCCTGCAACGGGGTTGGCAGAACCCGTCGGGGATCAGTTTTCGGTTAACTTCCGGATCTTTACTCAAGATCCGAGTCAAGAAATTTCCCAGGAACAATTCGCCGAAGTTGGCCCGGTTGGGCAACAGTTAGGGGAACTGACAGGCCGGGCCACTGCTATCGCCATCGATCCTTCTGACCCACTCGGCAATACGGTTTATGTGGGTGGAGCCTACGGCGGCCTGTGGAAAACAACCAACTTCTTAACGCTCGACCCCGCCGGCCCCACCTGGGTGCCGTTAGCCAATTTTGGCTTGTTTGGGGCCATGCATATTGGCTCGATTGCTATTGTTCCCCGGAATAACGATCCCAATCAATCCATAATCTTCGTTGGAACCGGCTCCAATGAAGTTGGTCCTCTACAAGGTGTCGGGGTCCTGCGTTCCCTGGATGGCGGCCGTTCCTGGAAACTCCTGGATAGTGAATTTAATTCCGACCCCAACAATCTAGCCGACCTAAGCATCTTGCCGTTTGATTCCCCTGACCGAGACCACCGCTTTGTTGGTTGGCAGGTCACCAAGATTGTCGCCGACCCGGTACCCAATGCCAATGGGGACTTCTTCGTCTACATGACTGTCAGCGGAACTCCTAAGGGCGGAAATGTTGAACCAGGTTTGTATAGAAGTTCGGATACGGGACGAAGTTGGGAACTCATTCGTGCCGGCCAGGCCACGGACGCGGTTTTAGCTCCCAGTAGCGCAGGCCCCAATGGAAATCTCGGTAAATTGTATGTTGCTTTTGCCGGAGAAGGAGTATTTGTCACCGAAAGTGCCACCGTCACTTCCAGCCTTGATTTTGCTCCGGGCGGACTTGGGGTAAATTCTCGGACCTCTGATTATTTCGATCCGGCAACCGGCACTTTGATTGCTCAGGATGTCATTATTCCCATTCTCGACACGGATTTTGCTCAGAATCCTCAAGGACAAATTGTTTTGGCAACCCCGGTTCGAACCGGCAATCCGGTGGAAGATTTGGCGTACCAAGATTTCATCTATGCCTTGGTTACCGGTGGCCCAGACGATGCCTTGTATATGTCTAAAGATGCTGGGGATAACTGGACCAAGATCGTATTGCCCGGACATACCGTCGGCTTCTTCTCTTTTGCTTTTCCAACTAACGATGAGACCAAGCCCGAAACCACCGCTGCAGATTGGAGCGATTACTCCGCCTCCATCGCTGTTGATCCGAACAATCCCTACGTAGTTTACATTGGGACCGACTCGGCAGTAATGCGAGTGGATACAACCAAGGTTTCCGACGCCCATACATTTATCGCCTTTGACAATAGCGATGGGGATATGGTACCGGCACCTATTGCAACGAATACCATTGGTGCCGCCGACGTGCGGGATAATTTCGTTTGGGGCCTGCAGGATCCTACCTTGTCGTTTCCATTTCCAAAGGTCCCTGAAAATCTTCGGCAGAATTTCTTACATCTGCGCAGGGATCCGAGTATTCCCTTCCTTACCACTCAACTGGATTTCACCAATGTCCTGGAAATACAAAACACCGGTACCGATGGCGAATGGTTCCGGTATGGTGACTTCATCGAATACGGTTTGCCGGGATTCTCTTTCCAAGCTGAACTATCCTTTGATGAATTTACCCGAGAAATTGTAACTACCATTGATCCCTTTACGGGGCAAACCCGAGTCATTGCCGGAAATGACTTTGGTGTCTTCTCCGGGATTGATAGTGGCGATGGGACCAGCTTCACGGATTTAGGCTTCAATTCTTTTGCTACGGGATCTCGAAACGGCAACTTGGCCTTAGGGGAATTCAGCCGGGTTGCTATCCAACCAAGTTTAATAGCCGCCGATATTGCCAATGCATTGATTTACGCGGTTGGCGATCAGGATTATCTGCCAAATACCTTCAGCGTGCCAAGTTCGAGTCCCGATTTGTTGCAAACCGGAAATGTTCAATACAATGATTTTATTCCGTCACCTCTGCCGGGGTTGCTTATCCAAGGCAGCAATGTTGAAACCGCCCCCTCCGGATCCGGGCTCGCCATTGAATTTCTTTGGCCTAATTCCATTGAAGGCGTCGAGATAACTCCACCCGTATATTCACGATTTGATTTTCTGCATGTCCTTGGCCCCGGTGGAACTCGTTTTGTGAGAAACGTAGGTTTGTTTAACGCTGGTGATAATCCACCAGCCGGCCAATGGACAAACAACACCAGAGCTTTCCAACCGACAACCCATTTTACTGGGGGAGGAATACTCAGCACCGGCTACTCCTTCACTATCAACCCTCGCGACCCCCGCGGTTTCCTCCTTGGATCCCGGGCCGGCCGAGTTTTCCGTTCCTTTGATGATGCTGGTGGAACCGGGGGTGAAGGGGAACAATGGGAACCCATTGGAGAGCCTGCTGAACTCGCCGGCAACAACGTTCCGGTTACCGCCTTGGCCCATGGTGCCCCGTTAAGTGACGCTCCGGATATCCTCAACGAGTTCATCTATGCTGGATTCCAAAACGGAGAAATTTTTGTCACCTTTAATGGCGGCGGTCAGTGGGAAAACATTAGCCAAGGCTTGACCGGTACTGTCCTGGAGATCCTTGCCGACCCACAAGACCAATCGAAAAGAGCGATTGCAGTTACCACAACTGGGGTCTTTCTCAGCGACGATACCCAAAACTTCATTGGCTGGCGAGATATTACCGGCAATCTCTTCTCGGTTGAAAGACCAATTCCATTACATCCCAATGAAGATATTTCTGTTATTGAACAAACGACTCTCAACTTTTTAACTTCCGGCGCGGTAGATTGGCGGTTCCCAACTCCGGCTCTTTATGTCTCCGGAGATAAAGGCATTTACCGAAGCGTCGTCCTGGGGAGCAATTGGACCTTTTTCCCTGAAGAAACAACTTCAGGGAACAT
>CAZPPD010000079.1:0-12359 GCA_964588185.1 uncultured Alcaligenaceae bacterium
AAGGGGGGTACGGCATCAACCGCACCGTTTTCCTGTGGAACCCGAAGACGCGAGATAGCGCTCAAGGAAACTCCTTGGATTAACCTCCACTACAAGGAGCATGGGCCCCTGAGTCCGATTTTCGATTTACTTCCCGGCGAGCCGTTTCAATAATTTTCCGGTAATACGACAGCCTTTGTTCAGGGTCGTTTAAAACACCCCCAAAAGCTCGATTCGGGTCCAAATAGACTCGCGGCACGCCCACTTCTTTGATTCGCAGTTTATGCTTGGCCGCTTGTACCCAGAGTTGAAGCGGCATGCCCCAACCGGTTTCCGTTATGTGCAATCGCTCCAGAGCTTCCCGGCGATAGGCCTTGAATCCGCAGAAGGAATCCGTCAGGGATAACCCCAGTGCCTCATTTAATTCCGCAGTTATGATACGATTGATGTGCTTGCGGTCTTGCGGGGGAGTGGAATTCTGCCGGAAATCGCGAAGATACCGGCTGCCGCTAACAATATCCGCGTCATGGATGGCTTCCAATAACACCGGAATGCGAGACGGCTCGTGTTGCCCGTCACAATCCATTGTCACCAGCACATCATAGCTATTCGACAAGGTATACTGAAAAGCGGACAGGATCGCCGCCCCATACCCCCGGTTCTCCGGATGAGTAATCACTTGAATCCCTTGGTGCTTTGCCAACAATTGTGCGGTTTGATCGGTGGAACCATCATTGACAATTAGGACTTCCGGAGAATAACGGTTTACTTCCTGCAAAACCGAATCGAGGTGGCTTTCCTCATTGTAGACTGGAATAGCAGTTATTATTTTCAAGGGAAACTCCGTTTTAAGCCTTTTGGATTCAAACTGAATTGTAGGTATGAAGTTCAAGTGAAGTCAAACTAAGAAAATCGCGAAACTCGGCGGGCAGTAAACTTGATTTCACCATATTCTTGCTTGCATGACCAGGAATTTTGATAATAACCATTGGCGAGAACGTATTCTCGGGCAACGGAGAAGCCTAAACTTATTATAACTGTGCAAGAGAACCGGCATCTCTCCCAATAGAGGAAAGAAATAATCCATGACAGCCGTTTTTCAACGCTGTATTCGCCCAAGTTGTGGTGGCACCCGAGATCTCTCTGAAACCACGTTCTTTTGCCCCGATTGCAATGGGCTCATGGACGTGGCTTACGATTGGAACAAACTCCCGGTCCCCAATAATCTCCAATTCTTCGAGAGCAAATGGGCGGAACGCACCGACCCCCTCAATTTTAGTGGAGTTTGGCGTTTTCGGGACCTTTTACCGTTTGCTCCGCCCGACAGGATCATGACGATCGGCGAAGGCCAAACCATCCTGCAAAAAGCGGAGATTGTCGCCGGTTATGTGGGCATGAAACCGGGGAATCTGTTTCTGCAATACGAAGGAATGAATCCTTCCGGAAGCTTCAAAGACAATGGCATGACCGCAGCATTTACCCATGCTCGTTTGGTTGGGGTCAAAAGGGCAGCCTGTGCCAGCACGGGGAACACCAGCGCTTCCCTGGCTGTCTTCTGTTCGGCTACCGGGTTGATGCGGGCCATTATTTTCATCGGCAGCGGGAAAATCGCTTACGGGAAATTGGCTCAGGCTTTGGACCATGGCGCTCTAACAATCCAAATCAGTGGCGATTTCGACGATGCTTTGCGGCGCGTGCGCGAGGTCAGCAATCAGCTTGGCATCTATCTGGTGAACAGCATAAATCCCTTCCGGCTCGAAGGACAAAAATCCATTATGTTTCGAGTCCTGGAAGGTCTCCGCTGGGAACCGCCGGACTGGATCGTGGTCCCTGGAGGAAATCTTGGCAATGTTAGTGCTTTTGGCAAAGCATTCATGGAATTACAGGAGCTGGGTTTACTAAACCGAGTTCCCCGGCTTGCCGTGATCAATGCCAAAGGAGCAAATACCTTCCATCAGCTCTTTGAACGCTTCGAAGTCCGCTGGAACCAAGGAGATCACAACCAGGATATCGTAGACGGCTATTACCGCGGCTTGGATGCGGAGAACATTCGCGCCGCCACAATCGCCAGTGCCATCGAGATTAACCATCCGGTAAATCTCCCCAAGGCTCTCCGGGCTCTGGATAGATGTGGCGGAGTAGTCCGGGAAGTCAACGATCAGGTAATTTTGGATGCCAAGGCTAAAGTGGGTGCGGGTGGCTTAGGTTGCGAACCGGCATCTGCCGCCAGTGTTGCCGGGGCGAAACTGTTGGTAAGCGAAGGGGTGATTTCTCCCGATGAACGGGTGGTATGCGTTCTTACCGGCCATCAATTAAAGGACCCGGACTCGACCGTTGCCTATCACAGCACGGACCAACAAACCTTCGATAATGTTCTCGGCAAACGGGGAGTGCGGCGGGCGACTTATGCAAACCGGGCTGTTCAAGTGCCCAATGAGTTGAATGAGATCATCAAAGCATTAGAGTTGTATTCCTAATTTCAGTGCTTCCAAATTTTTGATTTTAATAGCCCTGAAAGGGCCAAACAAACCAGTCCAGTGTAGAGCGATGCGGTGATAGCCGCAGAGTGTTGCCCGAGGTAAAAACAAAATAGGACCAAAGCCCTGACGAACCATTCTCCCAAAAATCCAGAATAGGTAAAGGAAAACACATGAAAACAATTATCGGGCTTAATGGTGCCTGCGGTCGGATGTGCCAGCGAATTGCCCAGTTAGCCTTGGAAGACCCGGATGTGGAAGTGGGTTCCGCTTTAGAAGCAGAAGGTCATCCCTGCATCGGCAAGGATTACGGCGAGGTCATCGGAAAAGGACAACTGGGAATCCAAGTCCAATCCACCCTTCCCATCAAGAACAAACTTAACGCCATCATCGATTTTTCCCAGCCCGCAGGGACTATGAACATTCTGCCGATGTGCGTGGACCGAAAAATCCCGTTGGCCGTTGCGACGACCGGATTTTCTTCTCAGCAAAAGAAAGAGTTAGAGGCAGCCGCTCATCATACTGCCATTTTGGTGGCTCCCAATATGAGCTTGGCGGTTAATCTCCTCTTCAAACTGGCACGCTTGGCGGCCGAAGCTTTGGCAGGCAAAGATTTTGATGTCGAGGTCTTGGAACGCCATCACCGCTTCAAAAAAGATTCCCCCAGCGGAACCGCATTGAAGTTTGTCCGCGAAATCCAAGAGGCAATGGCGCAAACCGAAATCCGTCACGGTCGCGAGGGATTAGTGGGTGAGCGGCCCCGAAATGAAATCGGCGTGCATGCGATCCGCGTCGGTGACAATGTAGGAGAGCACACGATCGTATTCTCCACACTCGGAGAGACAATGGAACTAACCCATCGAGCTCATGCCCGCGATTGTTACGCGCGGGGTGCGTTGCAAGCCGCCAAGTTCTTAGCTGACCGGCCAGCAGGGAACTACAGCATGAACGATGTATTAGGACTGTGAATTCTTCTTTGCCTTGCACTCTTGAACCAGTAGAGTGGAGAGGAGATCCATGGTTTAAGAATCTAAAGGGAAACGTTGTGCAAGGAAAAATTCGCCGCACGCTATTAATCCTATTTGGAATCCTTTTCATTTTGTTCGTATCGAACCCCTCTCTTCCTTTTGCCCAAAAAAAATCCGAGAAAAAGCAGCCGAAAGCTCCCCAAAAAATAATCTCCATCATCAACCGAGGTGGGTGCGCCAACTGTCACACCATTCCCGGAGTTCCCGGAGCAGATGGGGACATCGGCCCCGATTTAAGCAAGCTGGGAGTGATTGCCGGGAAAAGACGGAAGGGCTATTCCGCAAAAAAATACATTCGTGAGTCGATCAAGAATCCCAATGCGTTTATTGTTCCCGGAGAGTTCTTTGGACCCGGAATTATGCCCCAGCAATTCGCCAAGACATTAAGCAAGGGGGAACTGGATCTTCTGGTGGATTACCTTGCCTCCTTGGGGGTCAAATCGCCAAAAGTCGGCAAGCAACCACGGCCCAAGTTGGATTTCACCCGTCCGTCTGAGACTCAGAGAAAACCTTTTACCAAGCCGAAGAGCAAAGCACCCACCGATGCGCAGGTTATTCTCGGCCGCTATCTCTTTTATGACAAGCGATTGTCCGCTAACAACAGTTTAAGCTGTTCCAGTTGCCACCAGCCGGATAAGCACTTTACCGATGGCAGAAAAACCAGCCGGGGATTTCCCGGAACAAAACTGTTTCGCAACACACCCACTCTTTGGAATGCCTCCTTCGCTAAGAGTTTTTACTGGGACGGCCGGCTGAGCGGTTCGGATATGCCTACGCTGGTTCGCGACCATTTGACCGTGTCCTTTTTGATGGCGGCAGACGGGCGTTTATTGATTGAGCGAATGAAACAAGTCCCCGAATATGTTGATTTGTTCGAGAAGGCATTTAACAGCGAACCCAGCTTTGGCGGCATTCTGAATGCGGTAGCGGCTTATGTGAAAACACTAAACACTCCCATGACCCGATTTGATCGCTACTTGGAAGGAGAGGAAAAAGCCTTAGAAGCTGAAGAAAAAGCCGGCTGGGCCCTGTTCAAAGGAAAAGCTGGCTGTATTCGTTGCCATCCTTCTCCTTTCTTGACAGACCATAAGTTCCATGACCTGGGACTCAGTTCCAACAGTAAATGGTGGGACGACCCTGAGCAGCAGGTTACTTTCCGCCGGTTTTTTCGCGGGCTCGGGGTTCCCAACTATCGCAACCTTCGTGTGGATGTTGGCCGCTTTCCGATGAGACTGGAGGAAAAAGACAAAGGCAAATTCCGCACCCCCGGTTTGCGGGAAGTTGGCAACACGGCTCCCTATGGGCATGATGGCCGCTTTGCCACGTTAGAAGAGGTCGTCGAATTTTACAACCAAGGAGGCGGCGAAGACCAACGGGCTAATCTGAAACCTCTAGGTTTGAGTAAGCAAGAAAAAAGCCACTTGGTTGCGTTCCTTAGATCCTTGAGCGCACCGCAGGTGAAAATTGAAACACCGGTATTGCCGGATTACGTGGTTTTGCCACCCCGAAAACCAAATCTCAAATGGCCGCCGAAAGTAGCCGCAAAGAAAATAGAAACACCAAGGCCGCTTCCCATTACTCCACTCCCGGACCCTCCTGCCCCACCCGACAACTTAACTACCCCCGTCAAAGTGGCTCTTGGCCGGCTTTTATTCTTTGATACCCGCATGTCCGCCGACTCAGCGGTTAGTTGTAACACCTGCCATCCGGCCAACACCGGATATGCCGCTCGTTCGCCAATCTCCATGGGCGGAACCGGCACCAGTCACTGGCGCAATGCCAGCACCCTTTTCAATGTGGCCTACTATCACCAGTACAATTGGGATGGAGCACGAGGCAGCATCGAGAAGCAAAATGCCGGTGCCTGGGGCGGTGCTGTTGCCGGCAATGTAGACTCGGACCTTGCGGAGGAACGGCTATACCAGATTCCCGAATACCGCAAGCGGTTCAAGAATGTCTTCGGCCAGAAAGTTCCTACTTGGGGCAATGCTTTACGGGCAGTGGCAGCCTTTCAGCGAAGTCTGGTGAGTAAAAACGTTCCCTTCGACACCTACCTGCTCGGCAAGAAAAACGCCATTAGCAAATCGGCAGAACGTGGCTTCAAGCTGTTCACCGGAAAGGCCAAGTGCTCGGCTTGCCACCATAGTCCTCTCCTTTCGGACCATCGCTTTCATAATCTGGGATTGCCCCCAAGTCCCGGCTTTTCCAACAGTCCTTTACGGCAGATTACCTTTCGCTACGAACAAGCCGCCAAGGGAGTCCCGCGCAAAGTGTATGAGAAAGCCGCGGATGATCTGGGCTTGTACTATGTCACGAAACGGCCCGAAGATGTTGGCAAGTTTCGCACTCCTAGTTTACGCGAGCTGAAACATACGGCCCCTTACATGCACAACGGTGTCCTGAAAACTCTAGAGGAGGTAGTCGCCTTCTACAACAAGGGCGGAGGAGAAGACCCGCGAAAAAGTCCTTTGCTCAAGCCACTAAATCTAACCAAAAGCGAGCAGCAAGACCTGATCGCATTTCTCGAGAGTCTTTCGGGAGATCCGCAAGTGATTCAACCCCCTGATCCGCCTCCCTATGGTTTGATCCCACCCAAAGGAGGGAAGTAGATGAGCCAAGAACGAATCCCAATAGTCAACGAAGAACATTCCTGTGATGCCGCTTGTTCCGGCAGTCTACCGGATCGCCGGGATTTTCTGTTTGCGTCTGGAGCTTCGGTAGTTGCAGTTTTATTGCCGGGTGCTTTCCCTGTGTCTACGCAGGCACAGCAGGTGGACTATCCGCAAAGAAATGTGGGCGATCTGCGTAGGCTCCGGGAAGGACAACCGGTTTCCTTTCGATACCCTTGGGATCATCCCAAGTGCGAGAATGTCCTCCTCAAACTGGGCCAACAAGCCGCAGGAGGAGTTGGACCAAATCGTGATATTGTCGCCTTCAACCGACTCTGTCCTCATATGGGGCGATCCATTCCTGCGAACAAATTTAGCTCGGAAACCGCCGTGGCCGGACCTTGTTCCTGGCACTGGACTACCTTTGATTTGACTCGCCATGGGATGGTGATCAGCGGACATGCCACCCAAGGGCTCCCCCAGATATTGCTGCAAGTAAACGGGAACAACATCGTTGCGACCGGAGTCATGGGGTTGATCTACGGCTTCCACAACAATCGTGTGAACCCAAATCCGGAGGAATAACGGAATGCCGCTACCAGCCTATACACCTCAAGACCAAGTTCCTCTTCCCCCCAGAAACGCCACAATTCACACTACGGTCTGCCCTTATTGCATTGTCGGCTGCGGCTACAAGGTCTTCACTTGGCCCGTTGGCCGTGAAGGGGGCCCCGCAGCCAATGACAATGCTTTTGGTGCGGACTTCCCGGTGCGGTTAGCTGGTCCCTGGGTGAGCCCAAATCAACATAACATCGTGCAGGTTGATGGCCGGCCCCACCATGTGGTCATCATTCCCGATAATCAGGCTGATGTCGTAAACCGAGGGGGTAACCACTCCGTTCGCGGCGGGACTATCGCTTTGAAGTGTTTCAATGCGGATAGCCCTACTCGCGACCGGCTTCAATTTCCGCAGGTTCGAGTAGGCGGAAGATTGGTCCGAATTAGTTGGGAGACGGCCCTCGAAGTAATGGCAGCGGTGAGCGGGCATGTTCTCGACCGCTATGGTGAAGCAGCTTGGGGTATGAAAACCTACTCCTACAACTTCTTTGAGAACACCTACGCCATCACCAAGCTCGCCTTTGAAGCCATCAAAACCCCTGCCTACGCGCCTCATGATAAACCCGCTGCCGTCAATGATACCGCGGGAGTTGACGACTCAGGCATTAAGACGTTCAGTGCCTCCTATGAGGACTGGGGAGAAGCAGATGTCCTCTTCATATCCGGTACAGACCCCTACGAAACTAAAACCATCGTCTTCACTGAATGGATGATGCGTTCGGGTGCCAAGATGATCATGGTATTGCCCCGAAAGACAGCGGGAGTTGCTTATGCCGAGTCCAATGGCGGATTGTTCCTGCAGATCACACCGGGAACGGATACTCTGCTCCATCTGGCTCTGATCCGCTACATTTTGGAGCAAGCCTGGGAAGATTCCGATTTCATCCAACAATGGATCGCCAATTCCTGGGAAATTGGCTCTGGATTTGGCCGCGGGACGCGAAACACTCCCTGGCAGTGGCGAACGACATGGGGCCGGATTGGAGCCATGGACTTCGACTCTTACAAACAATGGATCACCAATTATGAACCGGCAAGCCTGGCTTTCGCCAGCCGGGAATCGGGTATTCCGCGGCAGCAGATCATTCAAGCGGCGGAGATGCTTACCGGTGGTGGCCAAGCCCGGCCCAAAGCAAGCTTCGGATTTGAAAAGGGAAATTACTGGAGCAACAACTATCTGAACACTGCCAGCTTTTCTGCTCTGGCTCTTCTTTGCGGTGCCGGCAACCGTCCGGGACAAGTAGTTAGCCGGCTAGGAGGTCACCAGCGCGGGTGGATAGGCGCTGCTCCTTACCCGCGCACCAAATCGCCGGAACGGTTACCCGGTAGGCGGAAGATTGAGTTAAATCTGGACCGCTGGGTGGAAAATGGCAATGTGCGGTTCATGTGGGTCATCGGCAGCACCTGGAGCGGAGCCATGACGGCGAGCCAGGAACTCGCTCGTTCGATCCGAAACCTGACCGCAGGAAACCGACATCAACCTCAGAGCTCCGAAAAGGATCACCTGATCGCTACCTACCTCCGGCGAGTCGATAATGGTGGGATGTTGCTGGTCGATTCGGACATCTACCCCGTTCAACCGATCAATACCGAGTTGGCGGATATTGTGTTGCCCGCAGCAGCATGGGGAGAACATGATGGCGCTCGCTGCAATGGGGAACGGCGTCTGCGGTTGTATTCGAAGTTTTACGACCCACCCGGCGAGGCCAAACCCGATTGGTGGGCGATCGGCAATTTCGCCAAGAAAATGGGCTTCGAGGGCTTTGACTGGGAGAACGATAACCAAGTCTTCGAAGAAGCCGCCCGGTTTAGCCGAGGAGGTATCCTTGACTACTACCCCTTGGTTTGGCTCGCCCGCCGCCTCAATAAACGAGGCCACGAAATGCTCCGGGAGTTGGGAACAACCGGAATTCAGTGCCCCATTCGCTATGAAGGCGGCAGGCTAGTCGGTACCAGGCGCTTGCATGACAGCACCTTGTCTCTCGGAGCACCCGAAGGTCCCACGACGCATGCCAAATGGATGACCGCCTTCAACAGCCATACGGGAAAAGCACTGCTGATCAAAAGTCCTTGGGATCTCTTCTCGGATTTCTACGCCCGCATAAAGCCCAACCGTGAGGAGGGAGAATTTTGGGTGACCTGCGGGCGAATCAATGAGATCTGGCAATCCGCCTACGATGGCTTGCGGAAACCGTATATTGCCTCGCGCTGGCCAATGAACTTTGTCGAGATTCACCCGGATGATGCCAGAGCCGTCCGCGTAGACAGTGGAGATCTGGTTCGGCTCCGCAATGATGATGTCTTGATTCAAACAGGTGGATTTAATCGCGTTCATGAGGAGGAAATCTCTTACTCTTGGCTGGAGCAGAATGGCCATATCCGTGTCGGCCGCGGGGAAATCCAAGCGGTGGCGATGATTACTCCCGCAGTTCCTCCGGGGACATTGTTTACCTACTTCTTGTATCCGGACAACCCCTACAATGCCCTGGCTCATCGAGTCCCGGATCCCATCACCAACAACTATCGATACAAACTGGGAAAAGCGAAGTTGACGCGTTTGGGCGAGTCGCCTTACAAGAATGATCCCCGGTTTATGACATTCCAAAGGCGAGATCTGACGTAGCTGAAGAGACCGGAGATTCCGTCAGAAACCGTTAACAAGAGCACCGCTGGAGCCGTTTGTTGACGGTGGGATGAATGCCAAATAAAGCCAATCGAAGATATGGACCTTGATTAGCAACGAAAGTCAACTTTCAATCGGTGATTAGCAGGAATTGGCATTCATTGTCGTTCGTTTCATATGGTGTTGTTTCAGGGTGGTCGGATATAAAACAAAAACCCCAACGGAGTTTTCCAGAAGAGCATTACTCCCAGGCAAACCGTTCATCGATTGTTAACCCATACTTGGTACAAAAGCGGCGAAGTTCATCCTGAAATGATTCCTTCTTATGGTGCTCCTTTTGGTTGGCGATGTACTTTTCAACGGCTCAAGATGAGCAGGACTAACGGAAAAGGTTCCATAACCTTGTTGCCAATAAAAATCGGCAAGGTGGTGTTGTTCAGTATCACTCACCTGCATGAATCTCTTTTAGGTCTCGGATCAAATCTGAAATGGGAATGGTTTTGGCATGACGACAAAGAATGTGTATATAGTTTTCGGTGCCACCCAACGAAATGGGAGTACATTTGGACCAACGATTGGGGCATGGGAAAACCCCGTTGGGGTTTTTGATATCCGACCACCATTCCCAAGGTGCACGGCTAAACGCCGCGACCCTGGGCTTTGTTGGATAACGGCTTCGCCGTAAAGACAAAACCCCAAACACCTGTCCCAGGGTGCGAGGCTAAACGCGGCCCCCCTGGGCTCTGTTGGATAACGGCTTCGCCGTAAAGAAAGGTGAGAAGGACAAAGCTTCCTTCAATCAATTCACATAACGAAAATCTATACTCGAGAAGAGCACCTGGTAGAACCAGCTCCAGTTCTCCTGCTGTTGCTCTGGGGTTTTCGCCGAGGTGACAAAGGCCAAAGCCAGTTCCTTCTCACGGTCCGTGGGAAGGCGACCTAGAGCCGTTCGATAGATTAGGTCAACTCGTTGAGAAGAGTTGCTTTCTTTCTGCTGGAGGACCTTTTTCGCAGCGGAGCTTGCCTGCTCCATGACAAACGGATTGTTCATCAGAAACAATGCTTGGGGGGCGACCGTACTGGCTGACCGGCGGCCTTTCACCATATTGGGGTCGGGGAAATCGAAGACCTCAAACATCTCCAACAGATTATTGCGGAAGACCGGGACGTAGACGCTCCGACGCTTGGTCGTAAACTTGTGTTGCCGTTCCACCACTCGGCCCGGGAAAGTACGGCCGCCGCCTGTCAGCTCCAACTGGCCGCTCACCGCCAACATGGCATCGCGGATAACCTCCGCTTCCAACCTCCTGCGATTTTGTCGCCACAACAGGCGATTGTCGACATCCACTTCCAGCGCTTTTTGCACATCGGCATCCTCGCGGTCATAGCTGCTGCTGAGTTGGTAGGTGTGAGACAACATGATCTCGCGAATCAATTTCTTGACCGACCAGCCTTGCTCGACAAAACGAATCGCCAGGTAGTCCAGCAATTCCGGGTGCGTCGGCAGGTCGCCGGTGCTGCCGAGGTTGTCCACGGTTTTCACAATTCCCCTGCCGAACAGGTGATGCCAAATACGGTTCACCATTACCCGCGCAGTCAGCGGATTCTTAGGACTTGCCAACCACTCGGCTAGTTCCCGGCGACCACTATGGTCATCAGGAATTTTCGGCATCGGGCCATAGGTGGCAACTTGCAGGAACCCGCGTGGAACGTTTTTCCCTTTGCTGTGGATATTCCCGCGAATGCAAATGTAGAAGTCCTTGATATTATTGCTTTCTTTGACCCCCATCGCAGTTGGCCGGGAAGGAACTTGCTTCTGCAATCGCTTGAGTTGAGCTTGGAGTTTCTTCAAATCGTATTTGGGAGTTGATTTTTTTACCACTTTGGGTTCCTTGGGCGTATCCTCTTTGTCGAGCTCTTCTTCGGGAATAAATAAAACCGCGTCGGCTACCACCGCCCCATTCGCCTTTTCGTTGGAGACCATCACAAACCATTGGTCTCCCTTGTAAAAGCGATTCTTACCCAAGGTAATAAAGCGGCCATCGATGGGTGGTGTCTTACGCTGGTTAATGCGAACCGTTTTCTCCCCATCGGTGTGAAAGATAAAGACTTTGGTATTGGTCGCTCGATTGGAGTGGGGAAGATAAGCAAGCCGAACTTCGTAGAAACCATCCTTGGGAATCTCCGGATTAAAGCTGAGGGTGCTAACCTCGTTCGGTTTCTTAGTATCGTAAAGGTATCCCTCGCCAATAAAGGTGTTCATGAATACCGACTTTTTCCAGCCGCCCACTTTTTTCGCTTGTGTGTCATCGATTACGATACCGGGAAGATCTTTGATAGCCACTCTTCCCTTGGCCACACCAACTGCTACCCCACGCTTTTTCAGTTCCGCCTTAGCCAAAGTGATCTTCTTCCTCAGGGCAGCGATTTCTGCTTTGAATTTTTGCAGTTCCTGCTCTTTTTCTGCCGACATCGGCAAAGGATTTTCCACCCATTTGGAGACATTACTGTGGACGAGGCTGGTTGTGTTCTTAAAAATTCCGGCCATGGCATAGTAATCACGAGTGGGTATCGGATCAAACTTGTGGTCGTGGCAACGAGCACATCCAATGGTCATGCCCATGAAAGTCCGGCCCACGGTATCGAGTTGTTCGTCGATCACATCGGATTCGAGCACCGGTTTGTCTTGTTGCTCATAGTTGATCGGTCCCAGGATTAGAAAAGCCGTCGCTACCAATTTCCAGTAGCGTTCTTCCTGAGTTTTGGCTTCGAGAAGATCTCCGGCAATCTGCTCTCGAATGAATTGATCGAAGGGCACATCCTTGTTGAATGCCTGAATGACGTAATCCCGGTAACGCCAAGCATCCGGAAAGATCAACGAACGCCCTCCCCCCGAAGATTCTGCAAAGCGAGCCACATCCAACCAGTGCCGGCCCCAACGCTCTCCGAAATGGGGAGATTTCAAGAGCGAGTCGACAACCTTTTCATAAGCTTCGGGGGATTTGTCGCTGACAAAGTCTTCGAT
>CAZPPD010000080.1:0-12356 GCA_964588185.1 uncultured Alcaligenaceae bacterium
CCCCCAACACCAACCCCCATCTCCGCCGTAGCACCCACTCCAAACACAGCAACCCCGCGAACAACAAGTAACAAACCAAGACTCCCGACGACCACAACGTTGAAGCTTGATCGCGGAACGAACTCGATGCCGGATTGCGGTTCCAGTCGGGCCAGACTTGGGTTTTGGGGCGCAGGTCTTCTTGGGTTTGTTCGTGCAACTCCTGGAGGAACTTTTTCAGCTCGTTCTCGCCAGCTAAGTAGAACTTTCCGCCCCCCGACCGGGCCAGTTTGGACAGGTACTCATGATCTGCGGCTGGACGCAGGTTTTCCAGGTCTTCGGCATAGGCCAGGAATCGGGCTTTGGTTTCGCCGGTGATCTTGGAGCCGTCTTCGTCTTTGCCTTCGCCTTTGACCTCGACCACATATTCACCCGGAAGATTCGTTTCCCAGAAATAGCCCTTTTCTTTTCCTTCTTCGGGGAAGGTGTTGATCAGGGTTTCCTTTTTGTCCGGGCTGATCACTTTCACGGTAAACTTGCCGCCCGGTAAGCGGACTCCCGACTTGCCGATGAGGCCGACGGTGATTCCCATGCGTTGATTGGAAGCGGCGGGAAGGCGGCGGGTTTCCAGCTTGGCGTACACACTGCCCTCCACATTTTCTTGCCGTGCCAGCCACAGCATGGTGCGTTTCCAAAAACGCTTGTAAGCATCAATCGCCTCGTAATTCCTGCGCCAGGCTTTCCAAGTGGTATCCCCGCCAAAGACCAAGACCCGTCCCTCACCAAATTGGTTGAACGCCAAAATGGGCTCGCCATTGTCTCCCTTGGCAAGAACTGTCGCACCTGGCTTGATTGTCCCCAACTTGGTCATTCCATCCAGAGGACGAAAGATCGTCCGCCAAGCCCTCCGGTTTTCCTCGGCATCATCCACCAAGCGCATCAGGTAATGATCAAAGCCGGCCTCGGTGGGGATCACCAGAACCCGTTCCGCCGGTTCCTGGCCTCGCTCATCCAGCTGCACGGGAAGCATTTTGCGGATAGGAGAATAGTTTTGCCAGTCGCTGTTGCCGAAGGTTTCATAGCCGCCCAGCATTAACAGGCCGGTCCCCCGCTTGGCAACCATCTCTTCGATCCGGTCAAAAATCTCAGGCTTGCCGCCGCAAAACCGGCTAGCGGAAATATCGCCGATCACAATGACGTCGTATTGTTTCTTCTTAAAGTTGAACCAATCTTCTTCTTCGCCAACGGGCCGATCGCCGCCTTTTAATCGCTCGGTGTAATAGACGCGAAAACGTTTTTCCCGGCTCAGTGCATGGCGGACGATAAAAACGGATTCAAAGGCTCGCTTTTTCCCCTCTACCCAGAGAATACTCAGCCCTTCTTTGGTCACTGTCACATAAGTACTAATCTCATTGTTCAGCTTGCTGACTTCTGACAATACGGGATCAATCTTCATGGTTACCCGGTATTCCCCCGGTTTGGCAGGAGCGTCACATTTCAGGGTGATCTCATTCTCATCCGATTTCACCAGAATGATTTCCTGGCGGGCAGCCTTATTCTCTTTGCCCTCGATAAACAAGCGGGCAGTCACGCGCGTCCCTTCAAATCCCGGTGCATTGACGACACCTTTTACCGTCAGTTCGGTCTTATTGGGAACCGGCGAAGGGGAAGGGAAAATCTGGTTGGGAAGGAAGTATATATCCCGTTGCTTCGGAGTGGTGGTCGGACTGCCAACGCCGAAGATAACCACCGGGCAGTTAATACTGCGAAAACGCTTGGCCTCCTCCAATGCCGACATGCGGGTATCATTGTCTGCCCCGTCGCCTACCAACACTAAGCCCCGGAGATTCGGTTCACTGCCATGACGCTTGAACAATTCATTGAACCAGAATCCCATATTGGTACGTTTGCCGTCGGCCTTGGCGTCGGGTTTAAACGCTTGGACTTTTTCCGCCCCCTGGTAGTAGATCATTTCCATGCGATGAGTCTTTTGCAGTCGCTCCATTTCTTCCTTGATAGATTCGGATTGCAAAAGTCCCTTGGCCCGGTTCCAGCGAGATTGGTTGTTAAACTCGTCATTGATACTCATGCTGCCTGATGCATCGAACAGAAAGAGCAGCTTGGAAGGCAAAACCGTTTTGTCAACCGAAGACAAAGACGGCCGGGCCATGATGATCACGGCGACCAGTAAGGCCAAAAGGCGGATGCTCAGCATGGCTGCAAATTTTTTCCAGCTCCCCCGCCAACTGATCCAGTAGGTAAGGACGGTAAAAACCGTGATCAGAGTCGCCGCCAGAACCAATAACGGCACACCGAGCCGCGGCCACGACCATGGCCAGATGGGATCCAGAATGACAGACGTGGAAGCAAAAATCACGAATTCCCTTCCGTCTGAACTTGCGGTTCCTTGCGATAAAACAAGTTGGCCAACAGATTTTCCCCAGCCAGCAAAACCAATAATGCCACCATCAATAGCGGGAAGAGTTCAAAGGGATCGGATAAATGATCCTGAAGTCCTTCCCGAATATTGGTGCTCTGATCCAAGTTAATGACCGATTCCGGGCCCAGCAATTGTTCCACTTCCGCGAGGGGAACTTTGCGGAGCCTGCTTTCCTTCTCCGGAACATTCATGCTAAACCCGCCAATGATATTTTTGCGACTATCTTCGACGGAAAAGTTCCCCGGTTCGGTCGCTTTGACGATTTCCAATTGGGCGGTATCTTCGGGACGGGGAATAGTATCCAGCAATCCCGGTCCGGACACGGTGAGGTTCCGTCCCTGAATTTGCAAGGGAAGCCGGACCACTGGTTCCTGCTGTCCCAACACAAAGTTAAATTCTTCGGCTTTGGTATCCCCGGCCAAGTAGCGCGTCATAAAGATCGGCAGAAAGATGCAAAAGGAAGTGTCATTATTCATGTAGTTATTCCACAACGGCTGGTAGTTGAGGTCCAAACGAGTGGTTAGCATCAAGACTCGCCCTTTACCCGGACCAAATTCTCTCTCCAACAACGCCGGATGTTTTTCCTTATGGTCATAGCGAACAATCACATAAGTTTGCTTGCCGATGGGTTCGACTAGCCAGTAGAACTTTGCCCGGCGGGGAATGGAAATAAAATCATCCCGGCCAATCAGTCGCCAGCGCTTCACGGGCTTCAGAAGGGGATGTTTGTAAATGCTCGGGTCGTCCCAATTCCAAACCAATCCGGGCTCTTCCTTCTGGATGGACGCGAACTTGCCCGGCAACAACGACAAGGCGATTTTGTTCTGATACGATTCCCCATCGACCCCTTGATCCCCGGGAATAACTCCCAAGCTGCCGCCCTGCTCCACATATTGCTGCAGGGCATTCCAGAAGTTGATGGGAATCTTACTCAGATTTATCAGATAGATGGCTTCGTAACCAAGAAGCTCTTCCGGCCCTATTAGCCCTAGCTGATCGCCTTTTTGTACGACGCAACGAAAACGGCCTTTGCCATAATCATCGATGGGCAAAGTAAAGGGGATCTTCACCTCTTCGGGATTTTTGCTTTGTACGCCATCCGGGTCATCGGTTAAGACCAAGATCTTTCGGGCCTGGCGAATGCCAAAGGAGGCGAACCGCCGGTTGTTGAATTCCAGAAGGTCATTCCCCTTGGTTTGCACCTGCAAATGTTGCGGCCGGGGAGCAAGTTGGCGGCAGTTGATCTCAAAGGGAACAAATTTCGTTTCGCCGGCGTCGATGGCAAGTGCTTGGCTTAAGGTTTTGCCGCCGATTTCACACAGCAAGGTGGTGTCGAAATTATTCCCCGTGGCCCGCACCTTGGCCTTGAGGATGAATCTCTCTTCCGGCGAAAAAAGTTGCCGCTCCGGAAATTGCAGACCGACAACGGCCAAGTCGGTAGGTTCTTCCAGGCCAACATCAACCAGGATGGTATAGACCCCGCGAAGTTCCCTGCGCGTTGTTGTCAGGGAATCCAATAGCTGATCCCGGTAATTCTTTTTGTCTTCGGAAAGGTCATCCGTTGACTGCAACTGGATAAGCTTCAGAAGATCCCGGGTCAAAGCATGAGAGCGCTGCAACTGTTTATGCAATTCAGGCGAAGGATAGAGAACGGGGTTTTCCCTGGGAGCCAAATCCCGGATTTCTTGCAGAGCATCCACCAATGCTTGCTCGGGATAATCTTTTCCCGACGGGGGCGGCAGCAGTTCCCGAAGCTTCTGCAGTTCTTCGATCCGTCCGGGAAAATTGTCCGCAATGGCCTGAAGATTTTCCAGGGGCGGCGGAATGGCATCGCTCTTTTCCAGCAGATTCGGAACCTGGCTCGAGTCCCAACAAGCATCCATGCGATCGGAGAAGACCACCAGCATTCGCGGCAAGCGTTTGGTTTTGCCATCTTCCCGGTTCATCGCCAATTCACCAAACATGCGATACGCTTCCTGCAGCCGCAGGGTCAAGGGGTTATTTTTGTGCCGCAGACGCAAGGACTGGATTCGCAGACGGGCCTGCCGGAGATTGGGCAGCCACTCCGAGTTCCCGGACAAGATTCCATCGGCGGTGTCCAAAACGGCAATTTTGCTCCGCGGCGGAATCTCCTCCAACAATTCCAACGCTCGTTTCTTGGCATCGGCCAAACGGGTTTGCCCCCCGGTTCGCTTATATTCCATGCTGTAGCTGGTATCGAATACCAAAACGACGGCAAACGGCCGGTCGGAGCGAAGGTTGAGCTGGTCGCTGAAAATCTTAGGCCGGGCCAGGGCCAAACAAATCAAGGCCAGCAACAGGATTCGCATGAACAGCAGCAGGAGATGGCGGAGTTGCAGTTTGCGCTGATTGGAGCGATGGCGCTGGACCAGAAAACGGAACGCCGGAAACTTAATTATCTTTGGTTTCCGGCGCATGATTAGGTGAATCAAAATTGGGGCCGCGATTAAAGCGAGGCCGCCCAATAAAATTGGGAAAACAAAAGTCATCTTTTTCTGCTGGTAGCCGGACGAGAGAGTTTTCAGGGAGAGGGGTAATTGCGGCTACTAATTCGTGATTCCCTTGGTAATACCCATAAACACATCTTCCAAATCTATCTCTTCTTCCATCAATAATTTTATCTTGAAACTATTTTGAACCAATATGTCCGCAATAAAACTCCCGTCGTCAATCCCTTCCGCCAAGGTAACATGAAGGACATCATCCTTTTCCTCATGTTCGACGGAAGAAATATCAGGGTGATTTTGCAGATGTTCCCGGGCCATCGGATTTAGGCCGTTGGCAACCGAAACCATCATCACCAGACGCTGGCGTACTTTCTTGATGGCGGATTGGACGTCACCATCAAATAATAATCGGCCCCGCTCGATAATTCCAATCTTGTTACAAATGTCCGCCAGCTCCGGGAGAATATGACTGGATACGAGAATGGTTTTTCCCATATTCCGCAGTTCTTTTAGTAACCCCCGCATTTCAATCCGCGCGCGAGGGTCCAACCCGCTAGCCGGTTCGTCGAGCAAAAGCACTTGCGGTTCGTGCAGAAGTACCCGGGCCAAGCCTAATCGTTGGGTCATGCCGCGAGATAAGCTGGTTACCAATGCGTCCCGTTTATACCCCAAGTCCACCAAGTCCAACACCTGATCGCACTTTTGCCGGCGTTCCGGGCCTTTGATACGGTAAGCCGCCGCGAAGAATTCCAGGTATTCGATAACTTTCATATCATCGTAGACACCAAAGAAGTCCGGCATATAACCAATCAGGCGGCGAATATCTTTGGCTCCGTTATAGATGGAATAACCACAGACCGTGGCTTCTCCATAAGAGGGATTTAATAAGGTCGCCAAAATCCGCATGGTAGTCGTCTTGCCGGCGCCATTCGGTCCAATAAAACCATAGACATCGCCACGGTCCAGTTTTAGTGTTAAGCGGTTTAGGGCATATAAGTCGCCATACATTTTCGTCAGATCACGGGTTTCTATCATTAGTGTGTTTATCCAGACTGATATGTTCCAGATGTTATGTTATTGTTTTGGCCGAACCGGGAGAAATACCAGGACATAAGTTTCCTGATTTAGTGTTCCCAACAAGGTTGGCCGCGTATTTCCTTCTTCGGGAATATCGTATAGCCACAAATGAGTAGGTAGAATTGGATTATCGCTAGCGGTTAAGTTTTCCGCCGAACCCTGGGCATTGGGAAGTCGTGCAATAAGTATAGCCGTCCTGACCCCACTATAATCCGAATCTATATTCTTGAGCCGCCAACTTTGATCCAACATGCGTTGGACATGATTCTTTTGATTATTCCGCATTCCACCTTGCTCCAAGAAATAGAGTTGCTGAACCATGGAATAAGGAGAAAACGTTTCTTCCTGTTGTTGATAACCATGTCCCCATTTGTTGATTTGCGGCGTTGCATGCTTGGAGATCCAGTTATTTAGGGGACCCATTTGGTGGATTTGTAATTTGAATTCCACTTTGGAATTGTTTCCCTTTGCCGGCAACTTGTTAGAGAATTTATAGATTTTCTTTCCATAAACTAAGTGTACATCCTTTAAAGCAAACGGAAGTTGGTTCTCGATATTCACGTAGAGGGTTTGATTGATATCAGTGGGACGGTAATAGAGATCTGCTTGAATCGGCAGTTTGCCGAACTTATCTTCCCATGTTGCCGAAAAGGCTTTGGAAGTCCAAACCGGTATTGGCACTTTGTTAATACCCTTGGCTCCTTCGGCATATGTATAGGCACGGCTAAATAGGCTCTGCGAATTTCTTCCGCCAAAACCGACATTATATTCCGGTCTTCCAAACCAGGTTATCATTACCTCATTATTTTCATTCTTCTCTCCCGGAGTATCTCCCCATAGATCCAATCGGGGTTCCAGGCCAATATCATAATTCTGGATTCGCGGACTTAATATACTGAACCAGGAGGTCCCATAAGCATAGGCTTTTTTCGTTTTATAATTTTCATCCAGAGCGCTTCGCATATCAATATCGACCAAGTCGATCTTATTGATTTTCAAGTCATTCCCTTTAATGGCATAGGCTGTGAAATAAGCAAGGATGCTAATCAATATGACCACCGAGGGAAAAGTAATCCAAGTCAATTCCAAACGCTTGAATACTTTTTTCAGAATCAAGTAATCAATCGGACCAACAATAATGATGTAGATCAAAATGAAGAGAGCGACCCAGCCGAAGGATATCACCGGAACATCAAAATTATCCAGATTTCGATGAATATGAGTGGAAACATCCTGGTTCGAATTCGTTTCGGGAATAAAAACCTGCCCCTGGCCTTGAGGCGTATTATGCATCACTTTGGGCCCTAGTTCGTTCAGGATATTTTTCAGGAAAAGCACATTACCCGGTGTGGATTCCAGGTTTCCAAAGTTTTTGGGTTTCCCCCAATTCTTAAAAGGACCCCGTTCCAATTCAAAGGCCAGCAACGTTAGGTTCCCCCTGCCATAGGGAATGCGGACCATCAATGGATCTTTTCGCTCCTGAATGAGTATTTCAGCTCCATCCCAAGATTTAAGCTCCGCAATTTCCTCCGGCCTGGTTTGGTTCACCGGAAACGGATTGTTGCGAATGCGGTTTTCCCAGTTCTGCAAGCTCTCCATACTGGTAACTTGCTTCGTTTTCTGCGGATTGATTTCCTTTGGAAGGGATGGCTGCCATTTGGGATTGGTCAAGAAAGATTGCACCAAATCCAAATTCTGCGGCGAAATACTGATCAGCAGCCGGCCCCCTTGGCGGATCCAGCGGGCAATCGCTTCCACTCTTACATCATCATTTTGCAGATCCGTGATAAACTTGGTGTTCCCCGTGGTCAAAATGGCGAAGTCTACCCCTTGATAACCGAACCAGTGATCGGGAAGACGGTCCACCTGGGTTTCAAAACCCGCATTTCGCGGATGGGTTTCATTCAGTTCTTTATTGCGGACGTAATCCATTAAAGCTTGCCGCAGCTCGGGAATTTTACTGCCTATGGTCACATAAATATGCTCGTTCAGAGAGACGGATTGAACCAGCATTTGCGGATCATACTTGTGTTTTTGCCCATCCGCCGAGAAAACCGTAATGGCAGGCTCCGGGTTTGAGGTGGGGTTAATGTAGCTGAGGACCGTAGCGCGAGAATTCCTGCCGACCTGCATGGGGGCCATATAGGTCGACTGAATATTATCCCCGTCGTTTACGGTCACACCCATTTGGCTCACCGAAAAACCGTCGGGGTTAAGGGGCAAGGTGAAATGAAAGGATTTGGCATCGGTCAAAAAGTTTACATACACCGGAGTCCAACAACCGGCCTTAAATACTCCGGTAGCCCCATTGTCCTGATAGTTGCGAAAGCCAAAAATGACTTTCTCGACCAATACTTTGGTTTTTTTGGGCTGGCCTTGGCAAGGGGAAGAACAGCAAAAGAAAAATCCCAAGAGGAGGGTAAGGGAGATGAGGGATTGGATTTTTGACATCATTTAGATCCCTTAAGGGGTTAGGGCTTTTCTGCTTGGGAACAAACACAGGGGACTTGAAAACAACCGGGACATCCCTTGCCGTACTTTTCTTCCACTGCCGCTTCCAGATCAACACCGACGCAGTTAGCCAACGTTGCCAGCCAAGCCAACACATCGGCAAATTCTCCCGCCCGATCATCAAAATCGCCGCTGCGAAGTGCGGTCGCCAACTCCCCCACCTCTTCCATAAACCACATGAACGTTCCGTCCACTCCCCGCTGACGATCTTTGGCGTCATAGGTATCGCGGATTACCTCTTGGAGTTGGCGAAGGCTAAAAAGCATGAACAACCTCGGGCGACCGGATATTTATTCTCCAAACAGCTTGTTTAGTTCCTGCAATTCTTGTTCTTTATTCTGGGCCTTTAAGGATTCCGTCAGGGTTTCGCGGGCGACATCATCCAACACATCAATTTCCAACACTTCGCGGGCATACTTTTCTGCTTCGCGATGATTTCCTGCTTTGGATAATAACTTTGCCAGCAATCTACGGCTGGAGGGATCATCCGAATCGGTGGGAACATACTCCTTCAGCACGCCGATCAGCTTTTCATCCTCGCCATTTTGGCGATAACAGCGGCCCAGTTGCAAGAGCCAATAATTCTCATACGGTTCCGCCTTGCGTCCGAGTTCAAAAAGATCCGCTGCATCGCTATATTTTTTTTCCTTGAAGAGCAATGTTCCCAGCATTTTTACCACTTTTACATTGGGAGATTTCCGGTCAATCCCCTTTTGCAATTGCTTCTTGGCTCGGGGAAGATCTCCGTCTTGAAGTAACAGGCGGGCTTTCACATAAGAAGCCAACGGATGTTGCTGATTATTTCCCAAAGCTTTATCCGCCAAGGTTCTGGCTTTCTTGATATTGCCGAGGTTTAGGTATTGCTCGCCTAAACGTGCAGCGATATCCGCATTATTCGGATCCTTTTGGTTGGCGGCTTTTAGTTCACTAAAGGTAAGCCGCTTTTCCGGAGCTTTTCCCGAAAGGTTTTCTGCAGTTTCTTTCAGGAAGTTCAAATAGCCCTTCTCAAATTCTTCCTGGCTAAGATTACATACCTTTTTTAACGCTGCCCGCGTATTTTTTCCCTGCCGGTATACTTCCAGGAATTCGCCAATGGCCTTCAGCCCATGCGTTTTGATCAGGTAGTCCACGTATAGCTTACTTTGCAAATAAGCCAGTTGCCATTCATCTTGCGATCGGGGCCGAATAAATCCCAGGTGAATATTATCCAGGTCCAGTAATTTCTTGTTGTCCACTCGTTCCAACAACAACCGGTTCCACATCGGCGGATGGGGAATCTCTTCCGCCCGGACGGCCAAGCCTTCGGTAAACCAGTGCGGAACCATGAAACGGGTCTGTTCCAGATTAAAAATATGAACCAGTTCATGGCGTAGGACCCGGTTCCAATTAAAGGGCTTAGCAATCACCCCGGACTTTTCGTAAGGCGACACCATCGCCACCATTTTGCCGGTGCAGGCACCAATGGTGTGTAAATCCGGTAGGGCAATCACCCGCCCGCTGAACATTTCATGCTTGTTAAACAACTCGATCAAGATGGGCCCTTTGGGGCGATACTGAAACTCCGCCGCCAGTTCTTCGTAAATATTCTCCAGATATTTAGCCACAAACCGGGCCAAGGTGGGATCATTCTTCTTGTCGTAGCGAATCTCGAAGTGCTTGGTCTTTAAGGTGGAGTAGGTTTCCAGGTGATCCAACACCTTAAGGGTGTTGTAAACCCGGATGTTAAAAGAGTCGGATTCAAAAGCATCTTCCAGGACTTCCTTGGCTTCCGCTTCCTTGCCCAGTCGCATATAGAGCAGCCCCAGGTTATTCCGGGAGCTCACATAGCCGGGCCGAAGTTTGATGGCGAGCTTATAATATCTCTCCGCATCGTAATAACGTTTGCGTTGATCCAATCGTTCGGCCAGCTCTTGGAAAAACAACCCGGCCCGAGGATTTTGTTTCTGAACCTTTCTGATGTGCTCTTCCAGCTTTTCCTTTTTGCCGTCCAGAAACAAACAAGAACCAATCCGAGCCAAGGTCTCCTCGGAGCGAGGATTAATCGCTTTGGCTTTTTCCAGATACTCCATGGCTTTGGAGGTATCCCCAGCGGTCAGGAAGATGTCCGCTTTTAAACGAAGGGCATCGGGTAACTTGGGGTTTATTTTCAACGCTTGTTTGACGTAAAGGTCCGCTTCTCCCATTTGGTAGCGTTCCAACGCCATCATCCCTTTGCTGGCAATGACTTCCGCCGCACGCGGGTTGATCTTTAAGGCCCGAGTAAACGCCCCGTGAGCCCCGGCATTGTTGTATTTCTCCCGGAGCAATTCGCCGGTGTAATACTCCGCCCACCAATAGTCGTCGTCCTCTTTAGCTGCAAATCGCCAGATTTCCGTGAGCACAAACTGAAACTGATCCGCCAGCCGAGCGTCCCAACGGGCACGTTCGACCGCCGCCAATCCAACCAAGCACAAGTTTTCCATATCGGGGATGTCATTATTGGCATAGGCCCGGATAAACCACACCAATTCCTTGGCGGCCTTCCGCATTTCCCCTTGGTTTTGGTACAGCCGAGCTAAAGCGTAGTGCGCTAAATAATGATTGTCATTTTTGTCCAAAGCTGCCTGAGCGTTTTTGGCGGCTTCTTCCCAGCGACCTCGGAATAACAACAAGTCCGCTTTCTCGGCCAGTAAATCCGCACTTTTAGGATGTGCCCTGAGCCCTTCGTCAAGTGCAGACAAGGCGTCCTCATATTTACCCACCCGGCGATAAGCCCGGCTAAGCCCAATCGCCGCTTTGCTGCCGCCATCCTTTGCCTTAATCAGCTTTTGAAATTGGGAGATCGCCTCGGCATAGTTTCCATGTAAGAGGCGCTCCCGGGCCTGATCCAACTTTTCGGACTGTGCTTGGATTTGCAGACCGGGAACAAGAATTAGGAAAGCGACTAGTAAATAACGCATGGTTTGAACTCAACAGATAATGCTGGTAACGGGATTCGCAAGAACTCAGCCGTCTTTGATCTACTCGGGATAGGTACAGGTAACCGTCGTCGTGATTCCCCCGCGTGGAGTAAACGCGCCCACTACTTTACAACGAACCGGTTTGCAGGCAGCAACAAAATCGTCCAGGACTTTATTGACCACCATTTCGTAAAAAGTGCCCTGATTGCGAAAACGCTGCAAGTATAGCTTCAAGGATTTCAACTCGACACACAAATCCGCCGGTGTGTAAGTAAACGTAATGGTCCCGAAATCCGGTTGTCCGGTCTTCGGACACAAGCTGGTAAATTCAGGGCACACAATTTCTATGGTGTAATCCCGACCGGGATATTGGTTGGAAAAAGTCTCCAGTTGCTCACTTAAGGGCTCGTCCTGGGTCATAGTAATCAACTTCCTCTCAAGGTCTCAGCAAAAAATCATTATAGTCCAAATGAGAATTCTTTGTCACCATATCAAGAATTCAGATTGAATTGCGGAAGGGTTAGATTGGAGCTTTCTCAAATGTTGTGATGCTGCAGATCTTGAAAAGGATCAGACTTGAATTATTGTTATTATCTCTTTTCTTCCTCCAAACCATCGCATAATAAGATCGTCGCCAAGCTAGTTTCGAAGACAGGACCAATGTACCTCGCAGAGTTCATCCGTGGCCAAGAACCGTTTTGGTTTGTTTGGCCAGCAAATGCTTTTGCAGGCGTGAATACCATCTTTTATGTTCCTGCGAATCTAAGAGCTTCAGAGCTTGGTTGGCGTAATACCGACTATACAAGTAATATCTTCTGTTTTTTTCATTCTTTTCCATAAATATTAGGGAGGAAATCTGGGAAACTGTCACAGAGAGGTCGGATTCTCGTAATCCCGGTGAATACCTCCACCCGCCTAACTGTTTGAATTGACATTTAATTG
>CAZPPD010000081.1:0-12335 GCA_964588185.1 uncultured Alcaligenaceae bacterium
ATGTGGCGGAAATTCTGAAGGGTGGGGGATGGTATGCAGTCTTGGGAATTGGCGGGGTTATCCTGATATTACTTCTGTGGAAAATTCTCGGCTCAATCGGCAAGGCTCTCTTCGGCAAGAAGGTAGAAGAGGACCAACAACCTGATCTCCGGGAAAAGCTGACGCTTATTCCGCCACCGCCACCTTTGACGGGAGACCGCCGCTTATTAGCTGAGGGCGTTCCGGTTCGGCTGCGGTTGGTAGTAGTTGCTCCCGCCGGGCGTTCGCAATCGATTAACCCGCAAACCATTCCCGCACTACTGGAGCAAATCTTCCCCGGACTCGGAGCCATTGTTGACGATGATCAACCGCTCATCCGGGTTTGGCCGTACCAATTGAGCTACCAAGGTTTTGCCCATTCCTTTCAGAACAACACGCCGGTACCGGAAGGAGAGGACCAACTATCGAAGTGGATCTTGCTGGCGGGCCGGGCAAGTATCAACAAGGGACAGTTCCTGCTGGGGTTGGGATTGCTGGCCAACGCCCCCACATCGGTAGGGCGAAGAAATTTGCAAATGCACGAGTGGGCAAGCGTATTGCGGATTCGGGTGCGAGATTAGATATGGATTCGGAATTACCCTGTCGTTTGTGTGGGCGACTATTCGAGAAAAGCAAATTAACCCGCCACCACTGTCTGCCCCGGCAAAAGGGCGGAGACCAGGACGATATTGAATTGCTGTGAAGCCAATGTCACAGCATGGTTCATGCTACTTATACCAACGCTACTTTGGCCCAGCTTTATCCCACCATCGACCAATTGCGGCAAGCCCCCGAATTGGCTTCCTACTTGAAATGGGTGCAAAAACAACCTGTCTCCCGGAGGAAAAAGAATCGCTCGCGCAAACGGAAGTTGTAAGTTTTTAGCAGGGGAGATTTGGTTTTCTCCTTTCATCCAAAGAAAAAATCCGCCATAATTGGTCGTTAAATCCGAAGAAAAGCCTTCCAATTTCCTAATAATCCAAGGAAAAGACCATGCTTACAATTTCCACAGGTCGAAGTTCCCGCACTTGTGACGGTTTGTCGCGTCGCAGTTTTCTACGGGTTGGTACGCTCGGATTAGCAGGCATGTCTTTGTTGGATTTGTTGGCTTTGAAGAGCAGGGCAGAAGGGACGTCCATTCTTCGGGACAAATCGGTGGTCTTTCTTTATCTGGCAGGAGGGCCGTCGCAGATCGAGACTTTTGATCCCAAGAGAGAAGCTCCTGAGGAAATTCGCAGCCTGACCGGCGAAGTCAACACCAGTTTACCCGGAGTTGCTTTTGGCGGCACCTTCCCAAAGCTTGCCGGTATGGCCGATAAATTGGCGGTTGTGCGGTCTTTCGTTCACGGCAACGGCAATCACGACAGCGGCGCGAAACTCTTTGGAATCCAACGGGAAACTGCCCTCAGCCCCGTTTACTCCCGTTTGTTGGGAGCCACAGACCAAAGTTCCGGCATGATGTCTACGGCATTTGTGTCCCCGCTGTCTGCGGGCTTCGCCAACGACGGCGTCCGTCGTCAATTTAATTTCTACTATTCGGGCATTTCCAACACCGGTTCTTTGCCTTCTTTGTATACGCCCTTTCATCCTACCGAGGAAGGAAACACCAACCGGAATCGTAACGGTGTCCTTGCAGACATGGAATTGCAAGTCCCGCCGGATCGTTTCGAGAGCCGCCAATCGCTCTTGCGACAATTGAGTGACTTCCAACGACGAGTGGATCGAAATGTTTCCACCCAATTTACCGAACTTCAACAACAAGCATTCGACGTATTGCAGCGGGGATTATCCTCGGCGTTCGATTTATCCCGGGAAGACCGCCGCACCATCGAACGGTATGACACCAGCCGCTTTCAAACGCCGGCTGCACTCATCCGTCAGGAAAGAAACGGCAAGATGTCTGCGCAGTCGCAATCGGTGCTGGGAAGGCAACTGCTGTTGGCCCGGCGTTTGTGTGAGGCGGGTTGCCGGTTCGTGACGGTCGGCATGAATGATTGGGACATGCACGGCAACTACAACAGTTACCCGATTCCCGAAGGCATGCAATTGATGGGCGGAGCACTCGATCATGCCGTTTCTGTTTTCCTTACCGATATTGAACAGCGTGGACTGTCGGACAAAATTCTGCTGGTCCTGACTGGCGAAATGGGCCGAACGCCCCGCATCGTCGCCGACCGAGCGACGAATCGGCCCGGGCGGAACCATTGGGCCAACTTGGGGTCCCTAGTGCTCGCCGGGGGTGGCTTGAGGATGGGACAAGTCATTGGTCGGTCCGACCGCCAAGCCGGCCGTCCTGCAACAGAACCAATCCGCCCTGAGAATCTCATCTCGACCATCACCCACACCCTCTTCGACCTTAGCCAAGTCCGCGTTACGCCGGGTTTGCCGGATGAGGTGGTAGCAGGGGTTAGCTCGGCACCGGTGATTCGGGAGTTGATGGGATAGTAGAGCAGGTCCATCCAACCATTTCTAAGTGAAGAGAAATGACAAACGAGGAATCCGATAAATACACGTGGTGGAAAGAAGGTGCCAAGTGGCTTTTTGAAAATAGAGCCTTAGTAAAAGAATGGGTTTCTCAAATTTTTGCTTGGTTCAAATCTGGGGGCGGGGAAAATCAACCAGGAATTTTAATAATTGGACCCGGTGGGACTGGAAAGACAACACTGGCGAAATTACTCGCTGGTGAGAATCCAATGATAGACTCACTGGGCAAGTATGAGGAAAGTCTTAATGTTGAAGAATATAATTTAGAAGATGATACCAAAGTCGGTATTGTTGTTCCTCCTGGCCAGAAACACAGAAGGTCCGAAAGTTGGCCTGAAGTTTGTTCTGACGTCGCTGCAGGGAAATATCGTGGTATAATTGTCTGTGGCTCCTACGGCTTTCATTCTTTGGGAATCAGTTATAAAAGTCATCATTTGTTTCAAAAACTTTCCGAAGAAGAAAAAAGAGAGGATGAAAAAGGCACTTTTCTTCAAGAAAATCGGAAAGAGGAATTAAATGTTTTAAAGCAACTGTTTCCCCATGTTGCTGTTACTAGAAATAAGATCTGGTTACTTTCGGTGATTACGAAAGAAGATTTATGGTGGCCAGAATCCAAAAAGGTTCAAGCTTATTACCTTAGAGGTCAGTTCACGAAGAAGCTTGAAAAATTGGTCAAGGCGAATCCAAACTTCCGATATGAAACTTCATTTGTTTCTTTAATCATTAGTAACTTTATTTCTGAACCTGATAATGAAATACTCTCTCCTAATTCAGCGGGATATGATTTTGTCAGATACATTTCATCCATCGCAACTCTTTTCAATAATGTCAAATTACTGAAAGAGTGGGAGTCAATAAAATGAATACAGAGTTTGAAAAACTAACGACCTTGTTAAATGAAAACCATACACTTGTAAAATCTAGACTGGACGAGGTTGAAGAAAGAAAATACAAGGGTAAAAAAGACAACACGAGTATGATTTGGTGGAAGAAATCAAGAGAACCGTTATATGAATTAGCAAGATACGCTTCCCAAATGATCGAACATTCCCCTTTAAGTCCCCTCGATAAAGTTCAACTGAAATTAAAATTATCAGATTTTGAAACTGAATTAGAACGGGCAAAAGCATTATTCTTTTAATAGTAATCAAAAATCATCATGATTAACAAATACATCGCCCGGCATGGTGCCATGCGTTTTTTGGGTGAGTTTGAAGGAAATTGCGAAATCCCTTATGAACGCGGCCAGTCGGTGGTCTTGGAAACGGACCGGGGCAAAGAGCATGGGGAAATTCTCTGCCCGGCGGACGACACCGCTCGGGAGTTGATCGCGGAACCCACCTTTGGGAAGATTGTCCGGGTCATGTCGGAAGACGACTTGGCTCAGGTGGACCGCTTGAAGAAAGCGGAGCTGCGCGTGTTTGAATGCTGCAATCAATTCATTGGCAACCGCAAATTACAGATGGATCTGGTGGATGTCGAGCATCTCTTCGGCGGTGAACGCATCATTTTCTATTTCCTGGCCGAAAAACGCGTCGATTTCCGGGAACTGGTGAAAGATCTGGCTCGCGAATACCGCACCCGCATTGAAATGCGGCAGATTGGCGTGCGTGATGAGGCCAAACTGCTGGCGGACTATGGGGATTGCGGCAAGCCGGTTTGTTGCAATACGCACATGGCGGTGATGCCGCCGGTTTCCATGCGCATGGCTAAATTGCAGAAGTCAACGCTGGATCCCTCCAAGATTTCCGGCAGATGCGGCAGGTTAAAGTGTTGCCTCCGCTTTGAGCAAGACGTATACGAAGAGTATCAAAAAGAATTACCGGCAATTGGCAACCGAATTGTCACGCGCAAGGGCCAAGGCCGTGTTTTGGGCCAAGAAATATTGGCCCGTAAATTGCTCGTTGAATTTGAAGACGGCCGGCGGTTGATGGTTGCCGAAGAGGAAGTTTTGACTCGCTTGAAATGATACACATTCCTTTTCATAACTTTGGGACTTTGGGTAGTGGAGGTTTGCTGCATGAGTTCCTTTGATGAAGGATTGGATGAAGTCTTGCAACAAGATCCTCGCTATGCGCCGGAAGCTTATGAATTCATCTTTCATGCTCTGCATTACACCCAAAAAAAATTAGGCCGGGTCCCCGATGAGGAAGAGGCTGGTGAAGAGGGCTTGTCTACCGATCCCAAAAACCACGTTTCGGGGGCGGAATTGATGCTCGGGGCCAGGGATTTGGCATTGCAGGAGTTTGGTTTAATGGCCCGAACCGTGTTCAAAATGTGGGGCATCAACCGCACCGGGGACTTTGGCAATGTGGTTTTTAATTTGATCGAAGCGGGAATGATGAGCAAAACCGATCAGGATCGCCCCCAAGATTTCGAAGATATTTTTGATATGGATCGGGATTTCATTCAAGGCTACCGCATTCAAATCGAAGAGGCTCAATAACCATGAAGGATCGCTCCAAAATCCGGCTCATCATTGCCGTGGTGTTGTTTTTCGGCTGGGTGGGATGGCTGGTTTATGTGGCCGCCGCCAAACGCTACACCATTGTGCTCTCCCGGCCTCAGTTCTTCGTTTCCAATGCTTGGATTGTGGCAAACCTAAAAGGGATGTCGAGTCCCGAAACGATTGTCACGGTCGAAGAAGTGATCTGGACCTCGGGCGAACACAAGAAACTGACCAAAGGAGCTGAGATCAAGGTTTTCGATCTGGACAAAGTCGGCAACGAACAAAATTGGGTAGGTCCGGGACTATACATCTTACCGCTCAGTTCCAGCGGGAATGGCTATCGGTTGACACGGACTCCGCCCTCCCCAGGTTATCCACCCCCATCTCCGGGGAAGCAACCACCTTCGCTGGAGGACCAACTGAAACGCCGATTGTTCATCTATCCCGATCTGCAGCAAACACGTCAACAGCTCCAGGAAATTAAAAACCAACAAGAAGGGTAACCCGAAACGTACTTTTTAAACCACAGCTAGAACAGCCTGGGCCGTGAGGCCGCACTAACAACCAAACTATGCGCGGCTGCTCGAATTACTTTGGGTCCGCGGGGAGAAACGGTTAGCATTACAAAGTTCACAGGATAAAAAGGGCGGGATTGTTAAAGGAATCAAAATCCATTTATTGAATTTCCCATTTAATTCCTCTCCGTGAACTCTGTGTCCTCGGTGGTTAATTGTTCTAAAGGAAGATTTTTTATGCCGACCTTGCAAGAAAACTATGATGATCTGATATCCAGGATTAAAGAATGCCAGTTACTCAGCTCCTGTTCCGCCATTCTGAATTGGGACGAAGAAACCTATATGCCACCCAAAGGAGCCAAGCACCGGGCGGAACAACATAGCCTGATGGCCAAGCTCAAACATGACCGCTTGACCGATCCGAAAATTGGGGAACTGCTTTCTCAGGTGGAAGGTACGGACCTTACCAAAGATGCAGAGTCGGCAACGGCAGTCAATATTCGGGAAATCCGGCGGACTTATGACCGGGCAACCAAACTGCCGGATCAATTGGTGCAGGAACTTGCCCGGACTACTTCTTTGGCGATGCATGCTTGGCGGGATGCTCGCAAGGACAGTGAGTTCTCCCAGTTTCAGCCGTGGCTGGAGAAAATCATCACTCTGAAACGGGAGGAAGCGCAGGCGGTGGGTTTTTCCGGCGTCATCTATGATGCACTCTTGGATGATTATGAACCGGGGGCTTCCACGAAAGAAATTACTGCAGTCTTCGCCGATTTTGCCAAGGAATTGTCACCCTTTATTGCGGAGATCAGTTCCTCCAAGCACAAACCCAGGAAAGACATTTTAGCCCGCAGTTTTCCGGTGGATCGCCAGCAAATATTTTGCGAAGCAGGGGCGGCGGCCATCGGCTTTGATTTCTCTGCCGGACGGTTGGATGTAACCACCCACCCTTTTTGCAGCGGCATCGGCCCGGGGGATTGCCGTCTGACCACTCGTTACGATGAGCATGAATTTAACCAGGCATTCTTCGGCACCTTGCACGAGGCCGGTCATGGCATGTATGAGCAGAATTTGCCCGAAGAACATTATGGCACTCCGATGGGCGAAGCAATTTCCATGGGGATTCATGAATCGCAATCGCGGCTATGGGAGAATCAAGTGGGAAGAAGCCAACCGTTTTGGGATTACTTCTTCCCCCGAGCGCAGCAAATATTTGGCAGTGCTTTGCGGGATATCCAACAGGATGAATTCCATTTTGCCGTCAACGTGGTAGAGCCTTCTTTTATTCGGGTCGAGGCCGATGAGACAACTTACAATTTGCACATCATCCTGCGATTTGAACTGGAACAAGCGTTAGTGAGCGGAGACCTCAAACCGGCGGATGTGCCCGGAGCCTGGAATGAGAAATTCCAACAGTTCTTCCAACTCACGCCCCCGAATGATGCCAAAGGATGCTTGCAGGATATTCACTGGAGTATGGGCGGGATTGGTTACTTCCCGACTTACTCGCTGGGGAATTTATATGGTGCCCAGATTATGGAGAAGGCCCGCGAGGATCTGGGCGAGTTGGATGAAGATTTTCGACGCGGGGATTTCACTCGGCTAAGAGAATGGTTGACCGAGAAAATCTATCGAGAAGGGAAACGCTATCGAGCCCAAGATCTATGTAAAAAGATAACCGGAAAACCGGTTAGCCATGCTCCGCTGATGAAATACTTGAAAAGGAAGTATGGCGAGTTGTATAAGTTGTAGTTGAATTTGCCAAATTTAGTGGCGATCCAGCTGCTGAGGCTCGGCTGAATTCTTGGCGGATCCAGCTACGCGGTAAATCCACCACTACCTAACTTCAACGAACGCAACAAAGGCCACCCGTAAATGTCCTCTCCTACCGAACAGCCTACTTCTCACCACAGCCCTGATCCCTATGAACTCTCCCCAGATGCCATCCAAGATCCCCCCGTTTCGTTTAAAGACACCCTCAAAATGGTTGGGCCGGGTCTGATTCTTACTGCCAGCATTGTCGGTACCGGAGAGCTAATCGCTACCACGAACCTGGGGGCCAAGGCAGGTTTTGCATTGCTCTGGTTGGTGCTTCTTAGTTGTTTCATCAAGGTGTTCGTGCAGATTGAATTGGGCCGCTACGCAATCTCCTCGGGAAACACCACTCTGGGGAGTTTTAAGAAAGTTCCTTGGATTGGAACACTGTTGTGTTGGTGGTGGTTCCTGATGATGATTTTGACTCAATTCCAGATTGGAGCCATGATTGGCGGGTCGGCCCAGGCAATCCACCTGATTTTTCCGAACGGCAGTCAAATTCTGGGTCAGTTTATTAATCCCGATTCCGCATTAGGTTTATTTCTCGAAGAACGTCCCGAAGTTCCCTGGGCAATTCTAGTCACTGCCATCAGCATTTTTATCCTGGTTAAAGGGCGCTACCATGTTGTGGAAGGCTTCAGTATCTGGCTGGTCGGATTCTTTACTTTGCTAACCGTCCTTTGCGTAATTTTTCTTCCGTTCATTGATCTGGAAAGCATCCCGCGCCCGGCAAATGCTTCAGCACCTTCGGATGGGGGAAATTCTTCCGGTGTTTGGCTGGCAGCGTTTGCCATGATCGGCATTACCGGCGTGGGAGCCTCGGAACTGATTGCCTATCCCTATTGGTGCCTGGAAAAACGCTACGCTCGCAATACCGGTCCCCGCGAAGATACGGATTCCTGGCTCAAACGTGCCCTTGGCTGGATGCGCGTCATGCACACCGATGCCTGGTTGAGCATGATTATCTACACCTTAGCCACCATGGCCTTTTTTGTGCTCGGAGCTTCGGTATTGTTCCCGCACACGGGAGGCCGGGGTCTTTCCCAAGCCTCGACCGGCGAGATGCTGCAGGAGTTGGCCCTGATGTACCAGCCGGTGCTGGGGGAAGGCGGTGCCCTCTGGTTCATCGCCGTAGGCGGCTTTATCGTCCTGTTTTCGACCCTGTTTGCGGCCACTGCCGGCAACAGCCGTGTCACCACGGATTTCTTACGGGTCCAACAGTTGGTCCCTTTTCAACCGCAGGATTACCGGATTAACTGGATTCGGTTCTTTTCCTATGGCTTGCCGCTCTTTGGCTTGATCCTGTATTTGTTCGTCGGCAGTCCGGTGGTCATGGTTATTATCGGCGGAGTTGCCCAGGCAATCACGCTGCCGATGATCGCCGGGGTAGCCATCTATGTTCGCCTTCGTCACACGGACAAACGGCTGGTCAAAAAAGGGGCCTGGGATGTCTTTTTATGGGGGTCGTTGATCATGTTTTTGATCGCCGGAGCCTGGGGCATTATTCCCAAGGGAACGACCAAAGCTGCCGATGAAATTATCTTGTCCGCTGTAAAAACCAAGGTCAAAGATACGACTGAGCCATTTACGCTGCTGGTTTACCTGAAAGCCGAACCGGGAGTGAGCACTAAGCTCGAAGAAACCTTGGCCAAAGCCATCCCGGATATTCGGAAGCACCCCGGCAATCTCGCCGCTCGCCTAAATCGGCAGAAGAAAAGCCATTACCTGCTCTACCAGAGATGGCAAAATGTCCCCGCCATTGAAAAGCATTTTGATTCCGATCAGGGGAAGGAATTTTTCGAAAAACTGAAGGATTTACTCAGCGGTCCGCCCCAGGTGGAGGTTCTGCTTCCGGTTAGTGAATAATCGCTATCTACTTGCATCCCGGACAAAATCGGATACGCTCAGTCAACACCCTTTTGGCAAATACTTCATCAGCCACAGGCAAGGAGATTCTCGCATGCGCTTGTTCGCTACGCTTTTGGCTTCGTTTATTGGTTTCCTGTTGCTTTCCGGACCAGCCTTGGCCCAAGGTAAAAATGTCGTCCTTATTATTGCCGATGACCTTGGCATGGACATGGGCTGCTATGGAAACAAAATCATCAAAACCCCGAACCTGGACAAGTTGGCCAAGAACGGCATCCGCTTCACCAATGCTTATGCCACGGTTGCTTCCTGCAGCGCCAGCCGGGCAAGTATTTTTACCGGAATGTACACGCATCAAAATGGCCAGTTCGGTCATGCTCACGCCGAAAACGATCAAGACACCCACGACTGGGTGCAAGGGCTGCCGTTGTTGTTAAGGCGAGTTGGATATTTCACCGGATTGGTCGGCAAGTACCATGTCCAGCCCAACGATGTCTATGGATTTGATGAACTTCTAACCCGCAACACCGGGGGAAATCGCGATCCGATTGCCATGAATAAATTGGCTCGGCAGTTTATCGGCAAAGCCGGCAAACGTCCCTTCTTCTTGGTCTACGCTTCCAGCGATCCCCATCGCGGCGGAAAAGCCTTTTCCAATGAACGTTTTACCAAAGCCAAAGGAGAAGTCCGCTACGATCCCAATGAGGTCAAAGTGCCCTACTACCTCCCGGATCAACCGGAAGTCCGCAAAGAAATCGCCGAATACTATCAAGCTGCCAGCCGCTTTGATCGTGGCATCGGTATGCTGCTGGAGATCCTTGAGGAAACGGGAAATCTCAACAATACACTGATCATTGTGATCAGCGACAATGGCATTCCCTTCCCGGGAGCCAAAACCACTCTGTATGAGCCCGGCGTTCATTTGCCGATGATTATTTCTGCTCCGGGCCACAAGCAAAATCATGTCAACCATGCGATATGCTGCTATATCGACCTGGCCCCCACGATTCTTGATTGGGCCAACGCCAAAGGACCCAAGGGCGGTAAGCGACCGGGGCGATCCTTGTTCGGTAAATCACTGCTTCCCATTCTGGACGAAGCCAATCCCAAGGGTTGGGATACTGCTTTTGGCTCGCATCAATTCCATGAAGTGACCATGTACTACCCGATGCGATTCATCCGAAAGGGAAACTACAAGCTGATTGTGAATTTTGGCCATAAGCTGGATTACCCGTTTGCCTCAGACTTATGGGCTTCCCCGACTTGGCAGGGAGTCATCCGCCGCAAAGACAAAAAGATGGGCGTAAAGGATGTGCATGCCTACTTGCATCGGCCTTTGTTTGAATTGTTCGACTTGGAGAAAGATCCGCGAGAACTGAAGAACCTGGCTTACAATAAACAGTACGCCGAAGTGCGGGAAGATTTGGTGCAAAGGATAAAAGCTTGGCAAAGGCAAACGCGGGATCCTTGGCATACCCTGTGGACCCGGGAAATGTCAATTACCATGAAGAAGTAACCATGGACAACCCGCCAAAGCCTGCCGAAACATGGGCTGTTTATCACCAGGATGACCATGGTAATTTCTTTACGGTTGAGGTGGGTTTGAGCCGGAAAGAAGCTGAGCAACTTGTGGCCGGGTTAGGAAGGCGCGGCCACAAATAGCTTTATTGGGCTGAGAAAGAGAAGTAACGAAAGAGGTCTTTTTTGCCATAAGCCCCCTCCTTAAAAGCAGAGGAAGAGGCTTTGGCAATAAATCGAAACAACTACCAACTCAAATCTGCAGGTCGCACGCCCTTCTTGTGACGGCCAACCCCGATCGGGATTGGGTTATATTCCCCGACAAAATCGACATTGGCTCGTTCCGGGATTTGATCCTCCATTCCCAGGCACCAGAAAGCGGCATTGACCAACATGCGGCGCACCCCTTCGCTTTTGATGTCGCCGTTGTGGCCCATGGTGGTGCAGAACACCCGGCATTTCTTGCCGGTCTCTCCGGTGTAGCTCTTGATCCAAGCGATAGGCATCAGCTTTTTATCTTTATTCGGCTCATCCTTGGGGTTCATTCCTTTTAACACCTGACCCATGATTACCGGTTGACTGTCGCCGGTGAGTTTGCGGATGCCATAGACATCGGATGGTCCCCAAATGTCTTCACACCCTCGGACAATTGGGTGTTTTTCCATCCCTTCGGCAACCAATCCCCGAGTACTTTCGCGCTTATGGCGGCCATGATGAGAAACCCAAGTTTCTCCCAGCACTTGCTTGCCGAAACCTCCGGTCCATTCCCTTGCCCGGAAATCATATTTCGAGAAATTGCGGTCCTTTGGAATCCGGAAGGCGTGGGTGGAAGTTCGCAAGCCAAGGATCGGCCGGCCCGAATTGATGTAGTCGACAATATGTTTCATCTGATCATCGGGAAGATTGCGGAAGCGCGTGAAGATAACCATCAGGTCCGCATTTTTCAGCTTGTCCAAACCGGGAATGTTGTCCAGAGTCTGCGGGTCGATTGTCCCGTCCTTCTTATTGATGGCAAACAAAACCGTGCACTTAAACCCATGATGCTTGGCCAAAATCTTGGCGATTGGAGGCATGGCCACTTCCGAGCTATATTCCTCATCACCGGTCACAAAGACAATATGTTTACCTTTCCCGGGCCCTTTTTTCCCCTCATAGACTACCCAAGGATCGTCGGCACGGGCCTGAGCGACAACCAATCCCAAACCAATCGCGACAATCAGAAACCACAGCTTTTTCATTGAAGGTTCTCCAGGTGAGTTAATTACATCGTAAAATCTAATAGCAGCCATTGTAACGAGGAAAACCGGTCTTTCCAGCAAATGCCACACTTTCTTAGGGCCTGATCAAAACAAAGGTATAAGCATCTGTCCCCTTTTTCGCAAAAAATTGCGGAAAGGTGTTGCCGGACTTCAGATTACGCGATATCATCTCTTAAACAATTTGTTTGGAAATCTTATCCAGAGTGGCAGAGGGAATGGGCCCGTTGAAGCCACAGCAACCGGTCTTTCAGACCAAGAAAGATGCAGGTGCTAATTCCCACCCGGTTTTCCGGCCGGGAGAGATAAGCCTGTGTGCTTTGCACACCTCTTCTTATCTTCATTCCGGATGAGGTGTTTTTTATGCGCTCAAATTTTCCTCTTATTCTCTGGATAGCTGATTTCTGATTTTTT
>CAZPPD010000082.1:0-10656 GCA_964588185.1 uncultured Alcaligenaceae bacterium
CTATCGAACCCGCCGTTCCAAACAAGCCCCAGAAACCCACAAACCTTATCCCGACTTCCCGCTCTTTGCCCATGCTGCTGGAGTTTGGGCAAAGAAGATTCGCGGCAAGCTATATTACTTCGGTAAGTGGGATGACCCCGATGCTGCTCTCGAAAAGTACCTGAAGGAAAAGGACTACTTGCACTCCGGTCGGAAGCCTCGTCCTGACCCCGACTCCCTCACCACCAAAGATGCCTGGAGGAATGCCCGTTTTGCGGCAAGGACCGATTTTATCTCGACGTGAGCACTAGGGCCAAACGCGGAATTGCTCCCCAGACGCTCAGGGCACACAAGCTGGCATACGACGAACGCTGGGACCGCTGGTTGATACCGTTCAATAGTCCCGAGGGAAACGTAGTCAACCTGCAACTATACTATTCTAACCACATCAAGCCTAATAAGAGGATGTTGCCCGCATTGCATAATGCACATATGTATATTATACCCGGAAAGCCGTATATGGAAACCATATATTCGAGGTCGCATCCCGTATATAGGGTTTCGGAACCCTATATTATTGAAAAAAACGCCACTTCTGGTTCTTCACCTCTCTCTCCCTCTCCGAGCTGCGAGCCAGAGGGCGGCGGGAAAAATATATATGCGGGATGCGACTATCGATATGCGGTTTCCATATATGGTTTTCCCCGGTTTTCTTCCTCCAGGAAATCCGAGGGGGGAAACCCGCAGTGGATGGCAAAGCGAGCGAGCTAAATATTTGGCCGGGACATCCACGACTTACAAATTTAATTGTCCATTTTTCCGGGAAATCAAATACCTATTTCGGGGCAGGTATACTGGAGGTACCGAAAGTGCCCGGCGGGGCCAGTAAACGTGGGGAGGAATTTCAATGACCCTTGAACCGAGTAGACGGGGCAAGCGCAAGTCGCGCCCCACCAACAAAGGACGCAACCAACGGCAGAAAGCTAAGAAGAAGGCCGCCAGAGCACGCGAGTCTGCCAGCGCCTTGGGCGATCCCCCTGAGGGGCCAAGCCGTCAGAGACGGAATGCGAGCACTTTGAAACCTACTTAACCCATTTTGTCACTTTTTCATGTTTCGCTGACTTAAATTCTAAACTGCTTTCAGGAACACATCTCTGCACTTTATTCCTTTAGAAATATTTTCTTTCATCACTATCCCTAATTTTTGCTTGCGCCGGTGGGCCGCCACCGGAGCAGGTAGGAGTGTTCAGAATTCGGGGGGTTAGCAAGGAATGGAGGACCTCAAGTTGCACGAACTTTTCCTAGAGCCCAGATTCTGTTAGGATTATTTTCCTATTTGCAGAAGGGCAAACAAGCCAAATCTGCGGGGCAAGGCGCAGTTGTGCTTATTCGTCCACCTGCAACCTCCTTTCCTCCGCTCCTGATTGCAAAAAGCAAATCAGATCGCAGAAGCGCTGTTGGTGGTCAACTTTTACATGCCGATCCCAACGCCGAGGTGGTCAACTTATCCATGCCGATCTCCACGTGGGTGGAAGCACATCAAACTTTCGCTTTGTTTTTACCTGGGCAATTGTAAGGTCGGAATTGCTAATCCTTTAAACGACCTTGGCGATCAGTTCCTTTTGCGGGCACCTATAGTTCGAAGCCCCATATGGGCCGTGCAAAAAACACCGAAAGGTAAGACCTTGCAATTGGAAACATCCAATATATGTAAGGCGTTTCACGGTTTGTGCACTTAAAAACGGGCTATACCTGGTATTAGATGCGGTTTGAATGTCCGGAAATTTTCTGGCCAAATTAGGATTGACTTTGTAATGAACCCTCATCGGCGGTTCATCAAAGGAGGTAAAATGCCCCTTCTAAACCAAGGAAACGACTGGCTTGCAAAACTCCGGAGTTCGGGAGAAGAGCAGGAGGAAGCCATAGAGAAGCTCCGTAACTATCTCCTCAACGGGCTGCGGAAAGCATATTCGGGCAAAGGTGTGGATGATGCCTTTTGCGAGGATGTAGTTCAAGATTCCCTGATAAAAATACTCCAAAAGTTAGATCAATTTGCCGGGCGAAGTAAATTCACCACTTGGGCGATGACCATTGCGGTTCGGGAAGCAGTCAGCCGGTTTCGCCGCAAACATTTCCGAAACGTGTCCTTGGAAGATTTCACTAAAGGACAAAAGTTGGAAATCGAAGCTCCGGAAACTGCGGCCGGTTTTTCCGAATCAAATAAATCGGCAATCTTAAATAAACTCCGCGCCCTGATTGAAACGGAACTCACGGAAAAACAAAAGATTGCCGTTCAGGCCGGATTAGGTGGAATGCCGGTAGAGGAAATTGCCGGGCGCATGGACAGTAATCGGAATGCTGTCTACAAGTTGATCCACGATGCGCGCCAGAAACTAAAGAAAGGCATGGAGGAAGCGGGTTTCTTCAGGCAGAATATTCAAGCGGAATTTTCCTAAGTTGGAGGGCCTCTGATGTCTCTTGGTCCGGAACAAATTCAAATGCTCGTCAATGCAGTGGCTTCCACAGAGCCGGATCCTTTGGATTGCGATAGTTGCTACGAACAAATAGCAGAATTTGCCGAACTGAACTTGGCCGGCAAAACCTTGCCCGAAGCCATGCATGCTGTTTCCGCGCACCTTCGCAATTGTCCTTGCTGTCAAAACGAATATGAGATTCTTCTGGAGGCATTATCGGCATTGGAAGAGTAGCCTGAGTCCTCCAGGAGTATTCAACCTTTCCCTTTGGGGCTTCTACCATCCACTCAAATCAAGGCGCATCTCTTCTGGTATCATTCAGAGCATCAAAATCGCTTCGATCACCTCTACCGCTGAGCCGCAAGGCGATTCTATCCATGCCGATGCCACTCTCAATTCGGTCCGCATTGTCCCGGTCATCGGGGTCCACCACCGTCATGGCAATCGCCATCAAGGCAGCGTTCGCATCCGGTTCATTGGCCACCGTAAATGCCTCCAGGTCATCGGGACCTAAAGGAGTTGCACCAGCGACAATCAAATCGTCCCCATCTTCTGCAAAAATAACATCGCGGCCCATTCCGCCTACCACAATGTCGTCTCCTTTCCCACTACGCAAACGGTCGTTACCGTTTCCGCCACTGAGGAAGTCATCTCCATCACCTGTGCGGATGTCATCGTCTTCCTCACCGCCAAATACCCGGGAAGAAATATCCCCATTAATGCGTACATCGTCCTCACCACCAAAAGTAAGGATGGTAATTAAGGGTGGGTTTGGACCTTGGGTCAAATCGAAGAATCTTTCATTGGTAGTTTCATCGGATTGGGTGGATGCTCCAAATCGAACCGTTACTTTGGCCGGGTCTTCTGCATTGATGGAGACTCGATCATTTCTATTTCCGCCATAAACCACCAGCTCTCCACCATCGACGAAGGCGACATTGGTTCGATAAAGGACCAACCCTACCGTATCAACGTCCAGGAAATGAACCACCCGGTCTTCTACATCATCCCGGACCTGCCCCGTCAGGTTTGCACCTACTTCACTGATTGGAGTGGCCACGTCCTCAAAGGTAGCCTCCGAGGCATCTACCAGTTCCGGTTCTCCAAATCCAAAGAAGGCGTCATCTGTAAGTCGGATGTAGTTGCCGCCGCCCGCCGGACCACCCGGTAGGCTGGGCACCTGGAATATGGTATTCCCCAGGTGGTTATTGTTTGGTTGCAAGCCGTCGGACAACTGAGCCATGTCCCCTCGCAGCAACAATCCATCCAGGCTGTTCGCATCATTAATGATCTGATTTCCGCCGTTCGCTCGGGATAATGTCAAGGAACCGTTGTTCACGTCGATTCCAGTATCATTATTTTGGACCACGTTGGCAATTACAGTAGCAGCACCGGTTACCTCGATACCGGTTACACTGTCCTGGATAGTGTTGCCGTTCAGGGTAGCATCGCCTGCGACATTAACTGCTGTTCCACCATTCTTGGTAATCTGGGCCAGGTCATTTATTTGAACTCCGGCTATTCCAATTGGAACGATCACTGCACGATCCTGAATAGTTCCTAAACCATTGGAGCTTTCCAAAGTAACGCCATTACCAAAGAGGGTGATGTCTCCCCCGTTTGCGGTGAGGTCGCCTTGAACATCAACTGCGCCATCGTTGACCTCTACTGTTCCATCGAAGGAATGGTTGGCAACGCCGAAGATTAAGGTGCCGGGGCCATCATTAACCAGCGACAAGGTGCCTTGGACGCTATCTTGGAAATGCGCTACATTTTGTACATCTACAGTCACTTGGTGATTATTCCCGGAATCAGTGACCGTAGCTGCAAATGTAATTCCAGTGCCGCCGGTATCAGTTAAAGTCAAGGTGTTGGTGATCTCCACCGGATCGCCATAGGTTTGAGTGCCGCCACTGGTGGTAACATCACCTCCAATAATTGTTTGGCCTGCTGCATCGGTGGTCACACTCGCCAAGGAACTGCCACTACCTACATTTCCATTGAAGGATGTGGTTCCGCCACCAGGGGTATTGACCGTCAATTCACGAGCCGTTCCGTCACTATCCACAGTGCTGTCGAAGGTGACACCAGTGGAGCCGGAATCCGTTATCGTGACATCATTTATTAGGGTGACAGCATCACCGAAAGTCACTGTTCCACCAGAGGTGGTGACATCCCCGCCGAGGAACGTGTCGCCATCCGCGTTTGTGGTCATGCTGGAAAGAGCATTGGTGCTCCCGACATCTCCTGCAATGGTCGTGATGCCGTTATTGTTGGTGTTGATCGTTAGACTAAAAGGAGCCAGGTCATGGTTTTCGATCGAGACATGCAGATCATAGGCACCACCTGCGGGGGGTACATTCCCTCCTATGGAATTGTCGCCGCTGGCCGAATCGAACCTTCCCACTACGATGACGAAAGTTCCGGATGACCCAAAGGTGAAATCGATCTTCGAATCAAACCCGCTACCATCTCCGTCATTGGCATCATCATTGGAATCAAGAAGAGTCCCGGAGGAATCAAACAAAAAGAGTTCGGTGTCGAAGGTGTTTGCAGCAATATCAAATATTCCTCGGTCTCCTGCTTGAGCGGTGATGGAATAGGCGTCAAAAGTCCCATCACCTGTACCTTCGATAGTGATATGGGGTATTGAGGTAGCATTTTCTATCTCGGGATTAGGAGCCAAATTCCATCCACCTCCATCGATATTTTGCGCGTGGGATAGGTCAAAAACCACGATATTATTTGGTTCCATTTCCCCCACTGGATCGGGTCCGGCATTGAGCGCATTGTTTTCGACGGATACATGAAAATCATAGCAGCCACCTGCTTGAGGCGAATTCCCACCTAGGGTATTGGTGCTAGCTAAAGAATTAAAAGCGCCTACGACAATGATGTATCTTCCAAAGGCTCCAAAAGTAAAATCAATCTTTGAATCAAGACCACTTCCATCCCCGTCACCAAAGTCGTCATTGCTGGCCAGAAGATTTCCGGAAGAATCGAATAGGAATAATTCGGTGTCAACCGAGTTGTTGGCAATATCAAAGATCCCTCTATCTCCGGCGTTGGCAGTGAAAGAGTAGGCGTCAAAGGTTCCATCGCCGGTACCGTTGATAGTGACATGAGGAATTGTAGTTGAATCGTCGATCTCCCCATTAGAGTTCAGGTTAAACACAGCTCCATCAATGTTCTGAGCCTTTGGAAAATCCAATGACACAACATTGTTTGGTTCCAACTCGGCTATTGGATCCGCACTGCCATTAACCGTTCCAGTAATAGTTACATCGTTACCGGTAAGAGTAGTGTTGCCTCCGATTACCACCGAGCCATTGTAGGTTTGATCTCCACTACTGGTGCCTCCCGTAGTTTCGACATCCCCATTGATGTTGATGGTTGCAGCATTAACAATCAAATCCGCGCTAATGGAGAGAGAATTATTGATGGTCAAAGTATCTCCGCCCGCGTTGATCAGGATCGAGCCGCTAGGTGCTGCAAAATCGGTAGATTCAAAGGTGAGACCATCCAGGCGAAGGTTACCCCCGCCTAAGCTGGTTAGCTTGGCATTATCCGGACCGGCAGGCAGATTGAAGACAAAGTCGATTGCGCTGCTGCCGGTCATCTTAATTGGTTCCAGGCCGGTGTAAGTAATTGTTCCAGAATCAGCGCCGGTCAGGTCAATGGTGCCCGAATCGGTGGTGGTCAGGTTATGGGTAACGGTGTCAAAGATTCCGTTGTTGAGAAACAGCCGGTCTCCCGGTCCGGTTGCCGGATCGCCGCCATCATAGTCAACTCCACCGGAAGGAATAGGATTACCACCGCCGCCATTGAAATCAATTCGCAGCGTATCGGAACCAAAATCTGATCCAATAATGCTGACGTCCATTATGCCGGCAAAAGGAACGCTACTCAGTACATTAGCCGGGTTGCCGGTCTCGAAGATCTCCAGGATTCCACCGGCATTAACTGCCATAGTATAGTCGAGGAAAGTGGACTGGTTGTTGAAAACAAAGCCCTGGCCAATATTGACCGTCGCCGTTGATGCGGTGGGACTTTCCACAACACCATCAAAAACAAAAAGGTCAATGTCCCGTGAGGTGCCCGGGGCAAAAGGCGTCGGAATATTTTGAGTTTCTATCCAAGGAATCGGAGTGGTGGCAGAATTCGCAACGAAATCTATGGCGCCGTTTTGGTCCAGGTCCCAGCGATACTCGGTAATAACATCCCCGGTATCAATGTCAAAGCTGGCACTTGCGTCTACTGGAATGTCCTCACCCGGATCAATGTTGTACGGTCCGCCCGCATCGGGGGTAGGAGCATCGTTAAGACCGTTGATGGTCATTGTAACGGTGGCGGTGGAGGTATTGGAAAGTGTAAATGGTTCGGAGAAAGCGAGAATACCTGCATCTTCCGTTGTATGTCCTCTTTCACTATCGTTGTCTTGGTCTTCATCGGTTACCAAGTCGATGGTTGTATTGCTGAGGGCACGATGTCGCAGCCAACCACCGTCGCCGCCATCACGTCGATAGAAGCTGCCAACTACCAATGGCGGGCTGGAAAATAATCCATTGGCGAAATTGGTATTGTTTGGGCCGCCATCCGTCCAACCATCGATATTATCCGGCGAAATAATCGATTGGAAATCAATGGGGGTTCCGCCATCCGCGACAAACGATCCGGTTCCTTCTTGGACCGCCAAGTAGCCGATCTTTTCGGCTATGTTTATGTTCCCGCCTTCTGAGGACTCCGCTCGTTCCAGAGCGACATTAAACCCGGAAGCATTTACCTGGCCTGTTTGAATGGCTGTAGACAAGGTAACAATTCCGGCATTATTCATGGTCTGTACGGCAGAAACCACGTTCGGAGCCGACCCGAACCCTGCGGAAAATGGAACATTATCGTAGCCAGTTGCACCGGAAACCCCACTTCCGTGTTGATTGGTGGTAGTGTTGATACTGCCCGCTTCAAATGTAAGACCACCAATCGTGTGAATTCCTTCCTCGATGGCAAAATAAGAAATGGTTGCCGGAGTTACCAATCCATCATTGTGCGCTGCCGGAACGCCACTCGCATCATTTCTCGACTCCAACTGGGCAATATCAAAACCGGTGAGGCTGACATTTTTGATGCGGATCAACGAAGGAGATGAGTTTTCGTCTCCAAGTAGGAAGAACACCACAGGAGTTGTTTCGAATTGGTTTTGGAAGGAGACGGTCTGAAAATTCTCGTCAACATTGGAAACCGTGCCGACTTCCAAGAAAGAGTTGGAAATCGTGTAATCAAAAGTGTCGGTATCTGTGGCACCGGCGGGAAGCGAGACAAACTGGCCATTGGGGTTGTAGGTGAAGGAACCGTCGGGATTCACATTCACGACTCCGTCAGTGTTGGTGGTATCCACGCCGGTGATCTGCAGGTTCATGCCGAGGTCATTGGCCAGGATTCCCGAGGAAAACTTAAATGTACCTGCGCCATAGCGATTTACCGGGCCGCCATCGACGGAAGTCGGAAACGATCCCGCCGATCCGAATCGACCGCTGCCGACGTAGGTGATGAAACCGCCGCCGTCATTGGTGGTGCCAAAATTCCCGGAGATGCCGGCATTGCCATTCCGTTCCGCTCCTCCATAACCTTCCGCCACAATGGTTCCTTGGAAACCGGCGGGAAGGGTTAAAGGTATCGGCAGATCCTTAAAGCGGCTGCCGCCTTCTAAAGTGCCGGGGTCTCCCGGCGTGAAGGTTAAAGTGGCAAGCGGAGCAGCGGAGTTGTTGCGGTCGTAAACATGAGCCGTAATGGTGAGGTTCAGTCCGTCGGAATTGTCGTCAAACACACCTAATTCGGTAATGGTGATGGTTTCATCCACATCGAAATCCATCCCAAGTGAGCCGCCGAAGGATTGGTTGACCGCTGTACCCCCCGGAAACACATACGAAATCGTATCTGTTTGAGCGGCAACTGTAAGTTGGTCGAATTTAAAAGTCCCCGCTCCATAGCGATTTTCCGGTCCACCATCTACAGTTCCCGGGAATGCTCCCGCCCCTCCAAATCGCCCGGTCCCAACAAAACTGATGCTGCCATTCCCATCATCGGTATTTCCAAACCCGGTGCCTGAGATATTCCCGTTTGGCTCTCCGGCTCCATATCCTTCGGCCACAACCGTGCCTTGGAAACCGGCAGGTAAAACAAGGGGCGAGGGTAAATCTTTGAAACGACTGCCACCTTCCAGAGTACCGGGATCTCCAGGGCTGAAGGTCATAGTAGCCAGTGGGGTACCGGGTGCGGTGCGGTCGTAAATGTGAGCCGTGATGGTGAGATTGAGTCCATCCGAGTCGGAATCAAATACCCCTAATTCCGTGATGGCAATGGTCTCGTTGACATTAAAGTCCATGCCCAAGGATCCGCCAAAGGTCTGGTTTCCGGCGGCTCCTGCTGGAACCAGATAGGAAGTGTGATCGACCTGACTGATTTGTTGTTGGTCAAATTTGAAGGTGCCTGCGCCATAGCGATTTTCCGGACCGCCATCTGTAGAGGCCGGGAATAATCCTGCTGTTCCAAAACGGCTGGTCCCAACAAAACTGATGGTCCCGTTACCGGTATCCAGGCTTCCAAATCCCCCGGCACCACCCGAATTGCCGTTTAACTCTCCTGCTCCATATCCTTCAGCGACGATGGTGCCTTGAAATCCAGCCGGTAAGTTTAAAGCAGTGGGCAAATCTTTAAAGCGGCTTCCCCCTTCAAGCGTACCGGGGTCACCGGATGAAAATGTCAATGTGGCTAATGGTGCTCCGGTTGCAGTACGGTCATAAATGTGAGCGGTAATGGTGCGATTCAGTCCATCGGAGTCCGCGTCGAATACCCCCAACTCAGTAATTGTGATGGGGTCATTGACATTAAAATCCATGCCAAGGGAGCCGCCAAAGGATTGGGTTCCTGCGGTTCCTGCCGGAATAATATATGGGACCACATCCGCTTGGGGTTGGATGGTACTTTGGTCTGTTGTATACGGTCCATCCGGATTTGCCATCGGAGCTGGGACGATACGGTCTTCCAGAATTTCGACCAATAGTGAGAAATTCTTTTTGCGGAGAGGCATTTGCGGAAGCGCAGGACGGAACATGTTGAATGATTTCATAGAAGAGGCTCCAGAAATACCCAATGGATAGAAAACTAGTTGTAGCAGTTTTCCACCTCATCCAAGCTGGTGATTTGGAGAAGGCGGAGTTTGAGTGTTTTATTGCGAGTGCTAATGACCTGAAATCATCCGTAAATTGGACATAGCCAATTATAGGAGATTTTGAGGTCAAATAGATTGCGAGCTTAGCGATAACTTTAGTATTAAATATTGAGGAATATCTTACCAACCTCAAATTTACTGTAAAGAAGTAATATCTTTCAGGTTGGATAAATCAATTGTTTTAATTCGTCCTGTCAAGGAAGTTCTTGTATTTCATTCAATCCTATTATCCGGATTGTCCTGACACTCTGACCAAGTTCCATTTCATTTGAGAACAAACATTTCTTCTACAAATGCTATCGCTTTACCCGCCACTTAACATTGGATCGCAGAGCAAAAACATAGGTATGAGGCCGCAAATCACGTGTCCGCCCCGGCTTGATGTGGAAGGTAATTTGTTCGGGAAAGGATTCTGCCACATCATAGACCAGTCGATCTTGCCCGGATCCTTTCCAAGCAAACACCAATAGGAACTGTTTTTTAAAATCCACCTTCTTGTGAAGAACCGCCAATGATTTTTTGGAGAAGAATTTTGCAGCTTCTTTTCCGGAGGTGATTTTCAATGGTTTGTTGCGAGCGGTGGCTTTAAAAATATTCGGTTTGGGTTTGGCATTCTTGATAGGAATGATCGGTTCCTGGGCGAGCACAGCATCGCAAAGGAAGAAAAGAACAGCCACACAAGAAATGGATTTAATAATCATTGCCGGTCTCCAAGTTATCACCTGTGATGGAATATTGAGTTTATTGGACTTGAGAACGCGGAGTTAGGCAAGCCCCAATTTAAACTGGAAATGAAATCTATTAAAATGAAGACTCGCTTTTATTTTCGTGATAAAGAGATGTCAAATCACGTTTCATTTTTTACCAGCCCATTATTGATTGTAGGAATCGTAGCGACTCTACAAATTGTGTTTAATTTCTCGAAAAGTTAAAATGTAACCTTTTTGAGTTACCGGGAACCTGTCAAATTGGGTA
>CAZPPD010000082.1:10666-12318 GCA_964588185.1 uncultured Alcaligenaceae bacterium
GTTTTTACGAACAAGTATGGCCGGTTTAACTTTTCCCCTTATTTACGGCTCCACTTTCACTTTACTTTGATTTGATTCTTGCTCCGATTTCGGGGCGACAGAGCGGAGAGACCACACCATGGCTACGGACAACGACAAGAACAAACAAAATCCTGAAGACCAGGAAAACTACCAACCGGAAGAAAACCCCTTTGACTTCTCCGATCAAGGCTCACAAGAACCGGAACCAATCCAGGAAGAAGACATACTGGATTTAGTTGAAGAAGAAATGGCCCAATCCGGTGATGAATCTGATATTTCCTCGGACAGTGAACCGGTGGATATGGTTGCCGAAGTGGTGGAGGAAGGGACCGAAGAGCCACTGGACGCGGAAGAATTTGAAGAAGTCGAAGAGATCGACGGCATCGCCGATGTTCCTGAGGTTACGGAGACCGTGGAACCGATTGAAGACATTCCGGCAGCCCGCTTTACGGAAGTAGCCCAGCCGGAAGATCTGGAAGAGGCCACTGAGTTTGTAGAGGAAGTCAGTGAAGAACAATCTCCGGACGATTCCGTAGACTTGGGATCTCCTGCCGATCAGGGTGTTCCCGTAGCCAAGTTCACACAGGTAGCCAATCCCGAGGACCTTGGGGAAGCATCCCAATTCGTTGATGCTGTCGAGGAAGTCACTGAAGTGGAAGAAATTTCCGCTGAGGATGCTTTGGACTTAGAGGATCCGACCTCCGTCGATGCAAACGACTTACTTTCGGTCGATGAACCAACTGCAGGAGAAGAAACTCAACCTACTGAACCGGAATCACCTCAGCAAGAGCCTCCGGCTCCCCCCACCCGGGAATATTCAGCCGTAGAACCGCCACCCAAAGAAGCACCGGCAACTCAATTAGGCGGCAAACAGGGGGCACCCACGCAATTGGCATCCGAACAAGGGCACCCCACCATGTTGGCGGATACCGACGAACCAATGGATCTTCCCGACAGCGGCAAATTCAGCGGACTTATTAGCAGTGATGATGAAACGCCCAGCATGGGGGCAATTTCTCCCCCATCAAAAGATGAACCAACGGAGGTTGTGGAAGAATCCGGGGCCCCGGAAGACTCCGAGGGGGTTGAGGAAGTCGATGCCTCCGATGTTGTCGATGTGCTGGAAGGAGAGGACACCGGGGAAACGGGAGAAACGGAAGCCCTGGACCTTGTAGACGACGCTTTGGAATCGGGGGTAGCAGATTTCTCCATGGTAGAAGACGTTTCGGAAGAAGTCAGTGAAGTGACCGAAACACCCGAAGAGGAATCGGCAGGATTGGATGACGACATTCCCGATACGGGAAAAGCTTCCGGAGTCGACCTGATTGCCGAAGCGTTGGAATCTCAGGTGGCTATGGGGGAAGAGAAATCCAAGGAAGCTCTGGAGGACTCGGATTATTCCGAAGAAGCCGCGTTGGAAGATGATTCATCTGCAGTAGACCTTAGCACCGCCGCCGGAACCCCCCCCGTACCGATTGATATTGGAGAAGAAGCTACCGAAACCGTTGAGGGAGCAGACCTGGAGGTTACCGAAGAAGGTGCTGAAGTTGGCGAAGACGCCCTTGTTGGCGACGATGCCCTTGTTGGCGACGATGCCCTTGTTGGCGACGATGCCCTTGTTGGCGACGATG
>CAZPPD010000083.1:0-12288 GCA_964588185.1 uncultured Alcaligenaceae bacterium
ACGAAGACGATTTTGATGATGAGGAAGACGATTTTGACGACGAAGACTTTGACGACGAAGACTTTGATGATGACTTCGAGGATGACGAAGATGACTTACTAGATGATGACGAAGACGACCTCGACGAAGAGGAAGAACCTTAAAAGTCTTGCAGAAATGCTCCTTTGGCCTTTGCCCATCTGATAAAGGTGGGCTTCGTAATAAAGGGGTCAGGTACATTTAGCGGAAACGCCCAAAGGGTGCTTTGTACTAAATGTACCTGACCCTTTTCCACAATACCGTCCCTTCCCGGATTAGAATCTCTCCTAAAAAATTCAGCGACGCTTGGCTTAATTCCTCTCCATTTAATAGTCGCCACTGACAGAGCAATCACTTTCCGGAAAGAAGAACTCGCAGGATTTACTCTGATCTTTCCCCTTGTTGGTTTGATGCTATTTTCAGGCCAAATTCTCTTGCCTGTTATCATTGGAAAACCAAACTCCGGCAAACAAAGTTCTGCTTGCGAACGTGCTTGGCAGGATGAAGCCTTTGCTTTATAATCCCGGTGTTGGAAAAAATGAAATTGGCAACAGGCATCGATTGTGTGTTTGCCAAGGGGTGGGTATACTAAATTTCGGCTAGAGGAATTCCTTAATAAATTCCTCATATTTGCTGGATATAAAAACTTACCTTTATTATTCCAGCCATTAACCGCTTGTTCTCTCGTTTATTTGCAAGTGGGAAACTGTCGGTTGTGTCTCTTCTTAATTATGATGGGGGAAGTCATGGCACAGCAGGGGAAACATTCAGACGAAGGATCTCATTCTACCTCAACCAGTAGTACAGCGGTCCGTTCGGTTGAACAGAACCAGTTGGATTTTGAAATTGAATTCTTTGGAAAGATTCTGGAAAGGCATCCGGATTATGTCGATGTCCTGCGGGTCCAAGGAAATAATCTAACATTAAAAGGGCGCTACGCAGAGGGGATGCAAATCGATAAACGCTTGGTTAAGTTACGACCCGGCGACCCTCTGGTTCATTACAATTTGGCGTGCAGTTTTGCCTTGTTAAACCGGGGCGAAAGTGCCATTAAAACCTTGAAAAAAGCAATCGAATTGGGCTACCGGGATTTTCGCTATTTGCGGGAAGACCGCGACCTCGATTCCATTCGTCACGACCCTCGCTTTCGTCAGTTACTGAGGGAATACGAAAACAGATAATTCCAACGGGCACTGCTCGACTTAGGCGGTGCCTTTTCCTTCCCATCCATTATGAATGTCCTTTCCCAAGGCGACGGTGCTTGTTTCACCGACCCTTCTGCTAATCAAGCCCGCGATGCTTTCCGTACGAAATCTCGTTCCTTGGTCAATAAAGTTACGACCGTTGCTGACGCTGTGGCTCGACTTATCCGGGACAAAGACTATCTAGGCATCGGCGGTTTTGGAGCCGACCGCGTACCAATTGCCGTGGTTCACGAGATTGTGCGACAAAAGAAACAGGGACTTGGATTTGCCGGTCATACTGCTACCCATGATTTCCAAGTTCTTTGTGCCGGCAATCTTTTGGGCAAGGGAAAAACATTGGCCCGAGTGGATATCGCTTATGTGGTGGGGTTGGAGGCACGGGGACTTTCTCCCCATGCCCGCCGCGTCATGCAATCGGGCGAAGTGGAATGCACGGAATGGAGCAACTATGCCTTGGCGGTACGATTAAAAGCCGCCGCCATGGGATTGCCGTTTCTTCCCGCGCGAACCATGTTGGGGACCGATACATTTCGCCATAGTGCTGCCAAAGCCATCCAATGCCCATTTACGGAAGAACAGCTGGTGGCGATTCCGGCACTTTATCCGGATGTGGCCGCTATCCATGTTCACGAGGCCGACGTCTACGGAAATTGCCGAATCCATGGAACGACCGTGGCCGATTTGGATTTGGCTCGGGCCGCCAAACGGCTCATCATTACCTGCGAACGCTTGATTCCCAACGAAGATATCCTCCGTGAGCCTAGCCGTACGGTGATTCCTTTTTTCTGTGTCGTTGCGGTTTGTGAAGTTCCCTTTGGCAGTTATCCTGGAAATATGCCTTATGAGTACTTTTCCGATGAAGAGCATCTCCGGCAGTGGTTGGAAGTCGAAAAAGATCCGGCAAACTTCAGCCAATTCTTGGAAGAGTACATCTATGGGATTGCCGATTTTGATTCTTATCTGGCCAAGTGCGGCGGCCTGAAACGAATGCGGGAACTGCGGAATCAAGAATTGCTGATTTCTCATTCTGATAAATGATCATGTCCTACAATTCCATGGAACTGATGATTTGCTGTGCCTCCCGCCTTCTGGAGAATGGGGCCACAGTAGCAGTGGGAACCGGTGTACCCTGTGCCGCTGCCATGCTTGCTCAACGGACCTCGGCTCCCAATCTGGTGATTTTCTTTGAAGCCGGCGGCATGGCACCTCAGCTGCCCACGATGCCTATTAGTGTTGGCGATTCCCGCACTTTCTATCGAGGCCTGATGGCTACCAGTATGGCCGATATTATGGAAACCTGCCAACGCGGCCTGATGGACTACACCTTTTTGGGTGGTGCCCAGATTGACGCGTATGGAAACCTCAACTCCACTCTCATCGGCAGCGATTATCAACAACCCAAGGTCCGCTTCCCCGGAAGCGGCGGTGCCAATGATTTGGCATCCTTGTGCTGGAAAATCCTTGTGGTTACCAATCACGACAAGCGCCGATTTGTGGAAAAACTGGATTTTATGACTTCCCCCGGATACCTTTCCGGACCCGGTGCCCGCGAAGCAGCTGGACTTCCTCCCGGAACCGGACCTTACCGGGTGATTACCGATTTGGCAGTCTTAGGATATCATTCCGAAAGTAAACGAATGGAGGTCCTTAGCCTTCATCCCGGAATATCGCTGGAACAGGTGATTGATGCAACCGGCTTTACTCTCGAGGTAAAAGATCCACTTGAAACTACCCCGCCACCATCGGAATCAGAGTTGCGGATATTACGGGAAGAAGTTGATCCCCACGGATACGTCATCGGCAGATAGTGGGCGACTCTAAATTAGAAAAGAACTTCCAAGGAAACAACCATGCTTCCTCGCGAAATGGTACTACAGGTGCGACGATTGCAGCTGCGAGCGAAACGGGCAGTGGAAGACTTGTTGGGCGGCGAATACCACAGCATATTCAAAGGAACGGGGATTGCTTTCGAAGAAGTCCGGGAGTATCAACCCGGAGACGATGTTCGGGCCATTGACTGGAATGTGACCGCCCGGATGGGCCATCCGTTTATCAAACGCTTTGTCGAGGAACGGGAACTCACGGTAATGTTGCTGCTGGATTGCAGCGGCAGTCAGCAATTCGGCACTTTGCTGCAAAAGAAACGCGAGGTGGCTGCCGAATTAGCTGCAGTCTTGGCGTTTTGTGCCGTCACCAACAACGACAAGGTCGGCTTAATCTGCTTCAGCAAACAAGTAGAACATTTCGTTCCGCCCCGGAAAGGGGTTCGCCACATTCTGCGGTTAATTCGCGAGATATTATTCTTTGAACCCCAGCAACCGGGGACCAGCGTCCGGGTGGCATTGGATTTCGCCAATAAAATTCTCCATCGCCGCGCGGTACTATTTCTGTTTAGTGACTTTTTGGACCAAGGGTTCGAGAAGGCTTTCAAGCGGACCGGAAGACGGCATGATTTGGTTGCCGTCAATCTTCGGGATCCGCGTGAAGAGGAGTTGCCAAACGTGGGCTTGGTCCATCTGGAGGATGCGGAGACCGGTAAGCAGCTGTTAGTTGATACTGCTAACAAATCCCTTCGGGAAGGTTTTCATAAGCTGAATCAGGAACGGCAGAACAGAATTCAACAGCTAGCCCAGGCATCTCGGGTAGACCTAATCGAGGCTTCCACGAATGGCCGCCATTTGGATGCCCTGCTCCGGTTTTTCAAGCTCCGGGAGAGACGATTACGGAGAACTTAAACGTGTGGACGTTTCAAAATAGGATCACAATTCTTCTCTTATTGTTCTGTGCACTTCCGGTTTGGGGAGAAGAGATTGTACTGAAATCGGGAAAAGCGAAAGCCTATTTGATCGGGAATGAAGACAAGGATGGCAAGTTGAGAATTCCCCTTTCCGGTCAAATAAGATTGCGATTGGTAGTTACCGGAATTGACTTGGAAGTAAAAGAACAAAATCCCATCGAGAAAAGCGGAAAGTGGGATGTTTTTCCGGATGGTCCGAAAATCACGAAAGGATCCCACAATGGCCGAAACCACTGGGAACGTTCCTGGATCTTGGAACCTCAAGAAAGAGGATTAATCGCTATTGAATTAGCCCCAATCAAATACCAAGAAGACTCGGGAACTTGGCAAGAAACAGAATGGGAGCGGATACCGGTTCAGGTTACCAGCAACTACAAAGGGGAATTGGGGGAATTGGTAGGGGAACCGCAGATCGAAGAAGTAGAATCAGAAGTCAGCTCCAGGCTATGGATTTACTTTGGCATAGGCGGCGGAATCTTGGTTTTTGGAGGTGTATTGGGATTTCTGTATCTCCGCAAAAGGCCCGGCAGCAAAGAAACTCCACGGCCGCCTGAAGAAACTGCGATCAAAGAACTGGATAGATTGGAAAAGGATATCCAAAACAACACCCAAAATGTAAGAGCTTGCCCTACCGGATTGGTCAAGGTGTTACGGACCTATCTCCAAAGCAAGTTCGATGTTTCTCTGGAGGAAAAAACGAAGGCAGAAGCTTTGAACAGTCTGCAGGAAGTTCAAAATTTACCACCGGACCAGTTGGATCACATCAAGGAAGTATGGCAACAATGCGATTTAGCTCGGTTTACTCCAGTGACAGAGATGTCGGTGGAGTGGCCTGGTGTTATCCAAAAAGTCCGGGCTATCATTGCTGAGTTAGCGAATACTGAAAAAACTTTGGGGGCGTGACATGTGTCAAAGGACCTGCTAACAATTCTCCATGTGGACATGGATGCGTTTTATGCTTCCATCGAGCAGCGCGACCATCCGGAACTACGCGGCAAGCCGGTTATCGTAGGCGGCAGCCGGGAAGGACGGGGCGTTGTGAGTGCTGCTTCGTATGAAGCGCGTCGGTATGGAATTCATAGTGCCATGCCGGCTGCTACGGCAATCCGATTGTGTCCGCAAGCCATCATCCTCCCGGTGCGCATGAAACATTACATGCAAATCGGCTACCAGATCCGCGAGATCTTTCAGTCCTTCACCCCGTTGGTCCAGCCGCTGAGTTTGGATGAGGCCTTTCTCGATGTTCATGGTTGTGAGGGAATCTTTGGACCGGCAATCGATATTGGCCAGCAGATTAAAGCTCGCATCAAACAAGAAACGGGCCTCATCGCCTCGGTCGGCGTCTCCTTCAACAAATACCTTGCCAAATTAGCCAGCGATCTCGGCAAGCCGGATGGATTCGTTGTTATACCTAAGGACCAGGTCCGGGAAATCCTGGATCCCTTGCCCGTAGGCAAACTCTGGGGGGTTGGAGCCAAAGCGGAAAAACGCCTCCATCGAATCGGCTTAAAGACGATTGGCCAGATTGCTGCCCTTCCCGAAAAGACCATGGCGGATTCCATGGGGGATGCTGGACGCCATATTTGGCGTCTCGCAACCGGATTGGATCAACGCAGCGTAACGCCGGACGAACATGCAAAGTCAGTAAGTACGGAGACCACTTTTTCCCAAGACATTGGCGACCGACCCATTCTTCGAAACATACTCCTGGAGCTAGTTGAACACCTTGGTCAACGCCTCCGGGCCAAACATTTCCGGGCACGAACCATTGACATTAAAGTCCGGTCTTCTGACTTCACCACCTATACTCGATCGGTAAGGGTGGAAATTCCTACCGACATCACTTCGGAGATCTGGCAGTGTGCTGCAAGGCTTTTCGATCAGAAGGTAGCAGATCATTGGCTTCCGGTTCGACTTCTGGGAGTAGGAGCCTCCGGTTTGACTCGGGATAATCTGGTGCAAGGGGATCTGTTTGAGGAGGAATGGAAAGCGAAGCAACATTCTTTGGACCTAACTGTGGATTCCATTCGCAAACAGTTTGGCAACGAAGCGATTAACCGAGGCAGGAGAAGAGATCGAAGAGGCAAGAAATGATTTTTGCCTCTCCTGCATACCATATACAATAGTTTTCTTATTTCTTCCAAAGGAGGTCCGCCATGTTGAAGAAGCTTTTCGTCGCATGTATCTTGTCCGCTCCCATGTTGTTGATGAATCCTCCCCGGCTTAATGCAGGAGAGGCAAAGCAAAGAAAAATCTATGACAAGTGTGCCAAAGCTTGTGCAGATTGCCAGCAATCCTGTTCTCGTTGTGCAACGCATTGTGCCATGTTGGTTTCCAAAGGGAAATCAAAACACTTGACGACTCTCCGCACCTGCTTGGATTGCGCCGACCTGTGCTCCACTGCTGCTCAGATCGTTGGCCGAGGCGGACCTTTTGCCACGCTTATTTGTGAAGCTTGTGCAGAAGCTTGCAATCGATGTGGAAAAGAGTGTGGCAAATTTCCCGACAGCAAAATCATGAGTGACTGCGCACAAGAATGCCGAAGGTGTGAACAAGCATGCCGGGAAATGTTGAAACGCCTGAAATCTCAATGAGCAGAAAGATGGGGGGACAAAAAGTCCCCCCATTGAGTTGAATCAATCTTTTTTCCTGACTGTAAAGGTCACCGGTCCACTCGTGGCTCGATTGGTTGGGTTGTAGTATTCGTAAGCAACCGATGGGGGAATTTGCACTCGTCCGGATTGTTTGGCCCGGAGAGAGAACTCGAAGGTTTGGAATTCTCCCGAACGCATTGTGCTGAGGTATAAGATCACCCGGTTTCCTGAGACCTCAAACCTTTTAGCTTTTCCTTTCTCCACCAAAGCTTCAAACTCACGTTCTTCCACCTCAAATCCAGGGGGCACACCCAAATCCAACATCACATTGTAGGCGGGACCTTTCCCGGTGTTTCGAATTTTGGCTTTGATATCGACCTTTTGTTCGGGAGCTAATAGTAACCGATTGCAGGAGACCTGCAGCTCAAGTCCCTTTTGGTTGGCCGGAATTTTGGGGAAAGCCCAAGGAACATAATACCGGGTCGTCAATTGGAAGGTGGCGCTGGTATTACCGTCCACTTTGATGGTAAACTTCTGCTTTCCCGGTTGGGTGTTTTTGTGCAGATCAATGAGTTGCATCACATCGAGATTCTCCTGAGTGATGCCTCCTTGAGCAACCGGAACTCCATCAACTATAATTTGGTAGGGAACCGGTTTAGTAGGAGAGCTGTCTGCTCGAACGGCTACTAGTGCCTTTAATGCGAAGACCGTGGCGGATGTTGTTCCCCAAGTACCGCCGCTGGTCTTAGCTTGGACTAGATAATTCGTTAACTTCGGTAGGTCATGGGCAAACAGGTTTGCTCGAGAAAATGCCAGGATGGCCAAGGCGGTTGTTTCCACCGTAGCGTAAAGTCCCTGGGATCGGGACAATGTGCTTTCACCAGCGTGGAAACAAATTGCCTTTTTGTCATTGGCAGTATTTGCCCGCCTTCTTAGGAGATGCAGAATCTTACCTGTACTTTCGTCATTCACCGCTGCCAGAGCATTAGCTCCCAGTGCTAAGGTGTAAGTGTTTGTGCGGTTGGTTTTCAGCTCATTACGAATGAGGTCAAGGGAGGACTTCAGTTTCTCCTTTGGAACTCCACTTTCCGCTAAAGCCCAGGTAATATAACAGGTGGCTGCCAGTCGATTCGGCCGGTAGCGAACATTCCACGACCCATCTCGTAGCCGGCGATCCAACAGGAACTTTTGGGACCGTTGAATCACCTGCGGAGCAACCGGCCATACTTTGCCCATGTCATGAAACTCGTGTAACCCGTAGGCGGTGAGCCAGGCACTGGGTTCCCCTCGACCGTAAAGGGAGAAACCGCCGTTGGGGTGATGCTCGAAAGTGAGCAACCTCTGGTAGCCAAAGTTAAGGTATTTTTCCGCCTTGGCCATGATTTTCGGGGAGGCTATCCGGTTTTTCCGGAGGTATTCCGCAATAAGAATATTCGGATAGGCGGAAGAGGAGGTCTGCTCAAAACAGCCGGATGGCATTCGCAGCATTCCCTCGAGTCCTTCGATGAGTTCCGACAACACCCCCGGGAATATCCTCACCACATGTTTGTAGGAACCGGGGACGGCATTGTGGGGAATGGCCAAGGTGTATTCACTTCGGTCGTCCAAGTATCCGTTGATGACGGACTCCACCAATCTCCCATCCGGTACTACTTGGACATGCCGTTTAACTGCGTCGGATTTCTTGGAGCCTGCGGCTTTGACCGTGAGGGACTGAGATCCTGCACGGTGAGCGCGAATGTGAAACTTGACGGAGGTCACCTCATTCGGCTGCAGTTTAATGATTATCACCTTTTGTTGATTCCCCAGAAGACTGAACCAAGGTTGCTCCAGGAGTTCGATTTTTACCGTTTGCGGTTTTTTCAGGTAGTTATAGACCGCAACAGGAATGGCAATCTCATCCCCTTGGGTCAGGGCAATAGGCAAGTCAATATCAACGAAGAAATCCTGGAAGACCTTGAGTGCCTTACTGGTGCCGCCTAGGGCCCCGGAAATGGAATTAGCCGAGGCGCTCAGCCGCCAGGTAGTAATCGAATCGGCAAAGTTGATCACCATGTCAGCTTCGCCTTTGTCATCGGTAATAATTTGCGGCTGCCACAGCATCGTCTCCGGGAAGAAATTACGGACGCGAACGGGGACTGGAACAGCTTTGTTCCCTTTCAGTTTTCCAGGCCCCGAAACGGCCCAAGCCATCTTTGGAGCGGTAAATACCGGAGCAAACTGGATACGAGGAGTTGGAGCACCTTGTTCAAATCCATTGATGTGACCTGCACCTTGACCGGAAAGCCTTCCGAGACCTGGACTCCCGCCAATGCCGAATCCGCCGCCGATGTTAAAGCCGCCAAAGGCGTACCCACGAGTATTGAAGGTCCGACTGTAGCCATTGAAATTGCCTCGGGGCATTCCACCAAGACCGAATCCGTTTCCAATGTTGAAACCACTGCCGATGTTAAAACCTACCATGCTGATTCCGAATCCATTTCTCGGGCAATAACCAAAACAACCACCCTGGCGACCGAAATTGGGATTGATGTTGCCAAAACCTATGTTGAATCCAATCTGCCCGAAATGGAGGTTACCTAATTGAATCGGATGGGAAGTGAATCCAAATTGATGGCCGAATTGATAATGTCCGGAAATTGGATTGAAATTCCCATAGTTGTAGTAGTTGTTGCTGAAATTAAACAACACAGAACCAGACCGAAAGCCGGGGAGATTCGCCATCTTAAATAAACTTACATTAGCATTTCGGTAGATGGATGAGTTGGGAACGAAATGTCCCTTTGGCACTGCCGCCACCTCACGCCACCAGGGTAAAACAGGAGGTGCATTTGCAGAATCCGGTTTGACGCGTAGGTCATCCCCAGTTCCAAATTTGCCATCGGACCCTGCGGAAACGAGGTCATACTTGGTTCTTTTTGCTCCTTCCCACCACAGAATTATCGGCCGCCCCCAAACATCCTCTTCATGTTTTGCATGGGGCCCTAATACCGCAAAAGCATGCTTCGGAATTTTGGTTGGCAATTTTTGAGGTGAGTTACCCTGTTCGAAATGTAATTGCTTAAAAGGCACAAAGGAAGTAACAAAGGCAGCCAGGTTTTCCATTCGGGTTCGCGTTACATGCCGGGCCAAATTCTCCGCGGTAAAACCTTTCTCCATGCGAGCAATATCATCCAAGGTAAGTTGTTTTCCGTCGGGACCAACCAGAGCTTGTTTGCTTAAGTACCTGGTTCGGACTAATCTTTTTAACGCATTGTCGGTAAATTTCCATCGTCCGATTTTAGAATCAAGAGTAATGATTTTTGGTTTTAATTGATTGAGCGAATGGAATTGGACGGCAATGCCAATCGCGTTTACTCGTTCCAATAGTACCGCCTTAGCCAGATTTTTGGCCGAAAAGTCTGGGTCTATGCGACTAATTTCATTCCACTTCAATTGAAAGGGAGAATTCCCGAAATAATGTTGGAATGTTTTCGTCAGCTTAAACCGTTGCAGTAAGCCCGTGGGGAAACTCCAAGTCTTGGTTTTTGGATTAAAACGCAGGACTGAGTTGGGGTTGGCCAAAGCCGTATGAAAAAGGGCCCAGGTTAGAGCATTCACCTTGGCTTGCAGTTTGTGGCGGCGGGTTTTGTTGGGAAAGACCAACCATTGCTGAGGTGGTTGTGCTTGTGCGGCTGTGAAGAGTAGCTTTGCAATTTGATTTTGTTCCTTGGTCAGTTTTTCCAGGCGGATGAGCTTGTCCAACTTATTGGAGCTAACGATGAACGAACATTTTACCTTGGCTTCCTGCAACCGTTGTTGCATAGTGAAATAAGCTTACTCCATTCCTGGTTGCATATCTTGCAGTGAATAGACCGCCTCATCAACTACGATGACTCCCAAGGCCGCCGCGCGTGGTTTGCCGGAGGTATCGGTGACATAAAATCGAATCCGCCCCGGTTCCCCCGGACGATAAACTTGCTTGGAAGGCGAGACTTTTATCTTCAGTTCATTCTTCGGCTTCACGTAAACGATGCGGCTGTCGCGAACCACTTCTCCGTTCGGTAGGATTTGGTAGGCATGGATTTCCAGACTACCGAAGATCTCCGCAGGTAGATCTAACGACTCATGAGCCTTGCCCTCCTTCACTTCGACCCAGTTGCGGAAAACAGCTTGGCCGCCGCGAAAAACATCCAGATATATAGTAGGCCAGGAGGAAGTGGTCAAAATATCCAACTCCAATCTCTCACCTACCTCATACATGGCTTTGTTCGGTCGCAGGAGAAGGTTGTCTCCTACCGGATGAGAATGCAGCTTGCCAATTCGTTGGGCAACGTTTCCTTCCTTATCCCTGGCCTCGACCACGAGATCCATGTCGACGGAAAAATCCTGACCAATGGTGTTATAGGTCCCCTTAGGAGAAGTAAATAGCCATTGCTCTTCAGGTTGAAAAGTAAATTCACCGAGACCCAGTTCATTAGTTTCCACCACTGCAATGGGTTTCCCTTTTGGTTTTCTGCCTGGCCAAACTTTTACCTCGCATTCGGCCGGCGATCCATTTGGGTAAATGGAGGTAATATAAACCCGGTTCTTTAGACCTGGGATCAGCTTGCCGCCTTCGGGAACCAGAGCAGCTCGGATGGGTTTTTTACTTACCATGCAGGTAGTGATCTGCTTCTGGGTATGGTCGGCCTTGTCAGTGACTAAAATTTCGAAACGTACTTGGGAGTCTTCGGATTGGAGTGGATGTTTGGCCAAATAACTTTTCAATGGAACTACAAGTTTGGTCACACCTTTGTCATCCGTCTTGCCTACCCACTCGAAAAAAGGTTTTGCTCCACTTTGTACCAGAGTCGCATTGACTCGAACCTTGCTCCCCGATACCGGTTTGCCGAAGAAATAGTTGGATTGCAGCTTTACACTGATATTTACCTTGGGTGAGTAAAACTTCTTGTCGGGCAAAACCTTGACTTTGAACTTGGGTAGTCGATAGCGTTTGACGGTGACAGTTTTCTTTGCGGCTTCCTCACCAACTGTAGCCTGGAGTTGGTAATTCCCAAGGTTAACTTCACTCGCCAGGTCAAAGTCTATTCCTGCGACCCCATAATGCGAAGTCCGCAGCTTTTTCTTGAAAACTTTATTACCCTTGCTGTCCTGGATCTCGAACAATATATCTTTGTCGGCTACCGGCCGCAAAGTCATTGGACTAAGCACCATGGCCCGCAAATTCATGGTTTGGCCCGGCTGGTACACCGGTTTGTCGCTCACCAGGAGGATCCGGGAGTCGCTGAGAATTTCCACTTCCTTTACAAAATTTTCCGAACCCCATACTGAGTCAGTATTCACAAAAAGTTTGTACTTCCCCGGTTTTACCTTAGGAACCTTGAACTCCACATTTGTTGGTCCATCCACTTTAAGGTCGCCTTGAAAGACTCGGGTCCATTTCCCATTGTTCGGATTCATAATATCAACCGAAACCTTAGATCCGGGAAACATGACTGTCTCATCCACCCCTTTGACGGCATACACAAGGCAGCGAATCTGAGTTTTTGTTCCGGCGTAAAGCACCTTGCCCAAGGTTAATGCGGTTTCATGCGGCTTGGTGAATAGCATCTTCCGAAGGGAAAATTGCTTGCGTTTTCCCAGGAATCGAACTCGAAGGCTTCGCAGGTGGACATGGTTAGGGCTAGTTGGG
>CAZPPD010000084.1:0-12189 GCA_964588185.1 uncultured Alcaligenaceae bacterium
CCCGCTTTTGTGCGTGGGCTAAATCTTCTACACCCAAAACACCGGATCCTTCCCCAATCGCCAAACCATCGCGGGTTCGTTCAAACGGCCGGCTGGCTTTTTCCGGTTCTTCATTTCGCTTGGAGAGCGTCCCAAATAAGCATTGGCGGACCATGCTCAAGGGATTTAATTTGCTGTCCGCTCCACCCACAAGGAAGAAATCTGCTTGATCGCGTTGCAAAATCCGCCCGGCTTCGCCAATGGCAAGCAATCCGGCTACATCACTTTCGGTGATGGTGTTGTTGGGGCCTTGGGCGTTGTGAAGAATGGAAACATGACAGGCCAACATGTTGGGGAGATATTTCAGCATCCACAAAGGGGGAATGACCGGGATGCCTTCAATCCCCCATTTCTCCAGATCCACACCTTCAGCTTGCCCGTTGGTGCTCGCCTTGGCTGCTCCTGCTAATTCGTCCAAATCGCTGGCCATGAGTCCGGAGGCAAACTCCACTCCAAACCGAGTCGGGTCCAATTTGCTTTTGTCGATTCCGGAATCATCCAAAGCCAATTGGGCAGCGGCCACAGCCATCTGAATGCCGCGGGCCATAACTCGAAGATTTTTGCGTTCTTTCTTGTCGATGTAGTTTTTGGGTTCAAAATCAGATACTTCGCCGGCAAAGCGAGTGGGTAGATGGGAAGCGTCAAAGAGCTGAATGGTTTTGATGCCGCTTTTTTGCCGGACTAAGGAATCCCAGTAGGTTTCCAGCGTTACTCCGATTGGGTTAATGATTCCTAAGCCGGTAATCACTACCCTTCTGCCGGAATTGGAAGAATGCTCTTGGGATGATTCGCTCATTGAGGTGTTGATGTTGCTCATGTGAATTTCTCCTCGGCTGGGTCATCCCATCATTCCGTTTTCTCCTCTGCGTCCTTGGCCCTGTTACCCAGGATCCGGGCCAATCCCAAGAGATTTTTTAGCTCACCGCTGAAGACAAAATTATGATCGCCAAATATCTGCTGCGACCGGGATTTGTCGAGATGAGCGAAAAAGATTTCGGCTTCCCCCAAAAGTTTTTCGCCACCTTGGGTAGATTCCGAATCTTTCTGGAATTGGGCGATTGGATTCCTTGCCGATACCCGGCCGTGGATTGATGCTCCCTCGGGCCGGAGATGCAAAATTTCCGCATCATAGTAAAGCTGCTGGCCCGCCAAGGCTTCTTCATGGAAATGGGCCTTGGTTATCTTTGCCAATACCACCTTCTCCTGAAAATCATTTGCCTCGCCTACCAAGATTCCCCCGGTCTGGGCGAGCCCTTCCAACATCAGGGAAACGGGCATGACCGGATATCCCGGAAAGTGATCGGCAAAATAATCTTCCGCCAGGCTGAGATTTTTCACAGCCCGTGCTGATTTTCCCGGATTAAACTCCAAGAAATTATCAATCCAGATCCAACGCATGAAACCAATTCCCGGAGTTAACCTTGTCGGTGATTTCCCAAGGATTACTGGTTAATAATCCGCTGCTATTTTCCAACTGCAGCCGGGAATTATTCTACTAGTTTGCTCGCAGTTTGCCTTGGATATATCGAGTGATCATTTCCACTGTAAACAAATCACTAATGTTGCTTACTTGCGGATCATCCTTAAACTTGTCCAAGTCCGCAAAAGGCATGCGAGTTTCCAATTCCTGGATTCCTTTTTCAGTTACCCGGCCTTCTTGAACAAAGTCGGGATCACCTTGGAAAATGGATTCCGGAAAGAGTTCCCCGCGAGGGATTTTAATGCCAAACTCTCGTTCCAAACGGAAAACGATATCCAGAAAGTCGATGGATTCAGCGCCCAAATCACCTTGCAAGGTTGCTTCCGGGCTGATGTCTTCCTCATCGACATTCAATGCTTCCACGAGAGTGGCAGAAACCTTGTCATAGATTTCATCCTGACTCGGCATTTGACTATTCCTCCTGTAAGGAATAAGGGGGTTCTTGTAAGCTCATTGGAGCAACAACGGGCCAATCCCATCACCAATGATTTTGAACTTGGATACTACACAGCCGCAGCACCCAGACTAATTCCACCATCGACCTTAATTACTTGGCCGGTAACATAAGCAGCTTCATCACTAGCCAGAAATACGGCCACCTTGGCAATATCTTCCGGTTGCCCGAGGCGACGCATAGGTATCATCTTCTTGATAATATCTCCAGCCTTGTTGCGGACCGCTTCGCTCATATCCGTCTCAATAAACCCGGGGGAAATTGCATTCACCGTCACACCCCGGCTGGCCAATTCCACCGCCAATGAGCGGGTAAAGGAGTTAATCGCTCCCTTGCTGGCCGAATAATTGGTTTGGCCCGGATTTACATGGTCCGCCGCAACGCTGGAAATATTGATGATCCGCCCCTTGCGATCCTTCATCATGGGATAGGCGAGAGCTTTGCAGAAATTAAAGACCCCGCCGAGATTGGTCTCCAATACGCTGGACCAATTCTCCGGTTCCATCCGCACAAACAACTCATCTTTAATAATGCCCGCATTGTTAACCAAAATGCGAATCGGCCCCCACTCCTTTTGGACCTTGTCGATGCAGGCTTCAACTTCACCGGTTTTGGTTACATCGGCTTTTACAGCCATGCAAATTCCGTCTGTCTCGGTAATTTCCTTTTCTAATTCCTCCGCCGCCTCCTGACTCCCTCTATAAACAAAGGCAACCTTTGCACCTTCGGCAGCAAATGCCTTAACAATGCCCCGTCCAATACCGCGGCTTCCTCCGGTAACCAACGCCACTTGATCCTTCAACCGCATAGATGAATCCTTTTTCTTAGGAACCGGAATTTAGAGGTAGTTGGATTCGCAAGAATACACCTGGAGATTAAACGGAAATCTTGCGAATTCAGTTAAGTAACCGATTCCGATATATCAAACGTCCAACTCTCCTCGAAGGACCGCATATTGACTGCGAAAATGGTTGATTATTCGAGAATCGGCTTCATCAAAGGCGGGATGGCGATCACGCAAGTTATAGCGAGCCAAGGACAGCCGTGCCGACACGGTGGCATTCCCTTCCACCTCGCCTCTGCCTTTAAATATTGCCAAATTCCCTGGTTCCGACCCACTTGGTTCTACCAATTCCGAAGTTACAACCAACGTTCGTCCCGGTTGCATGAAATTGCCATACTTGACATTTTTTGCTTCCCGAAGAACAATCACGCTGTATTTGAAATCTTCTGTAATCCGGAGTAACCAGGAACTCGCTTCCACGAGGGTCTGTAGCATCAGCACGCCTGGCATCACAGGAAAGCTGGGGAAATGATCCGCAAGGTATTCCTCACCGAGGGTCAAGTTTTTCACCATGCGAATCCGCCGACCGGATTCAAAATCCAAGATCCTATCGACCAAGTTAAACCGCATGGGGTAGCGTCCGTTGCCTAACTAGTTACCTGTGAACCATTTCAGCAGATTTTGAGACATAAAATGAGAAGTATAGCCGTGCTGGTGCCTTCAGGCAACCCCTAATCAAGGCTTACATCTCCCGGATTTTGCAAACAGAAGAATATCAGAATAATTTACCTCTTTTTACTAAATTCTCTCTTCGAGAAAATAGTATTCTTCCGACACCCAATTATTTCCTAAATTTTGCCGAATTAGCAATAGGGAACAAATGGGTATTGTTGGTAACTTGTTAAAATAAGGGTGAGTTTATGTCTTTTTCCAACCGGTCGAAATATTTGGTAGGTTTGGCATATTTTGCAAATGACTCTTAAATGAACTCTTATGCTTTACCAGGCCAAAGGAAAGGGGATTGCTAGAAATATCCGATTTTCGCTTATTTCATATTTCCTGTTACTATTTCCTCTGGTTTCCAGCTGGGTGCCCGGAAAAGAAAATGGCAAATCATTTTATCGATTTTCTGCATTCTTATCCCAAAATGCCCTTTCCGGTAAAACAACTGATCATTGGTTCAATTGACCTGATCTCATTAGTGGTAGATTAAGTAGATAAGGTTAGGTTTTTGTGCACTGTGTAAATGGATGGAAAAAATTGGAGGATCCAATGGGAGTGCTAGCGGATTGGCAAATTCTCAAAGAAATTAAGATCGACCCTTTCGCCGAAAGTGCCATTCGCCCCGGCTCTATTTCCTACGGAGTGAGCAGCTATGGCTATGATGTCCGCGTTGGTCGACATTTCAAGATTTTCACCAATGTGTATGGAGCAGTCGTCGATCCCAAAAAGTTTTCCCCGGAAGCGTTTGTGGATATCGAGGCCGATCATTGCCTGATTCCACCGAATAGTTTCGCCTTAGCGGAAACCGTCGAGTTCTTCGAGATTCCGCGAAACATTCTCGCAATTTGCCTTGGCAAAAGCACCTACGCCCGTTGTGGCGTTATTGTGAACATCACACCGTTGGAACCCGAATGGCGCGGAAAGATTACAATCGAAATCAGCAACACCACCCCCTTGCCCGCCAAGATCTACGCCAATGAAGGAATCGCTCAGATCCTGTTTTTTCGAGCCGAAGAAGTCTGCGAGACCAGTTACGCCGACAAAAAAGGGAAATACCAGGATCAGAAAGGACTCACTCTTCCTTTCGTCACCGGTCATTAGTCATTGTGATTTGTATTTGAATAGAAACAATTCATATTCATGATTTGGAAAGATTTACCATTTTGTATTGTACTGTACAAATGAACCTGTTATAATCTTTCCTAGTGGTCAATATTTTCCGCTCCTTTGAATTTCGTTAAGTTTTATTCTTCTAACCAAACCTGTTTGGGGATTTGTATGCGAATTGACAGGCTTTACACCAAGGAAGGTCGTGATCCTTTTTCTAATTTTACATTTGTTTCTCGAACATCGAGGATCGTGAACCCGGATGGAACAGTGGTCTTCGAGATGAATGATTTGCTGGCTCCAGAGCATTGGTCTCAGGTGGCGGTGGATATTCTTGCCCAGAAGTACTTTCGGAAGGCAGGTGTTCCCAATCAGCTGGAAAAAATTCACGAGGATGGTGTTCCTCATTGGCTGCAGCGCAGTAAACCCGCCGTAGGAAACTCCCCATTAAGCCAGGAAAAAGATGCTCGACAAGTTTTTCGGCGTTTGGCCGGCTGTTGGACCTATTGGGGATGGAAAGGCGGTTATTTTTCTTCCGAAGCCGATGCCCAAGCGTTCTTTGATGAAACGTGTCATATGTTAGCAGCACAAATGGCAGCGCCCAATAGCCCCCAGTGGTTTAACACCGGACTGCATTGGGCTTACGGAATCGAAGGTCCACCACAAGGCCACTATTTTATTGATCCTCATTCCAAAGGAGTTTGCCGTTCCACTTCAGCTTACGAACGCCCTGCCCCGCATGCTTGCTTCATCCAATCCATCGATGATGATCTGGTTAATGAGGGGGGAATTATGGATCTGTGGGTCCGTGAAGCCCGCATCTTCAAATACGGTTCCGGTACCGGCACCAACTTTTCTTCGATTCGCGGGGAAGGCGAGCCGCTGTCCGACGGCGGCAAGTCCAGTGGTTTGATGAGCTTCGTGAAGATCGGCGACCGAGCAGCCGGAGCAATCACGTCTGGCGGAACCACTCGTCGGGCAGCCAAAATGGTCGTCTTGGATTTGGATCATCCGGACATCGAGGACTTCATTAACTGGAAGGTTGTTGAAGAACAAAAAGTCGCGGCTTTGGTAACCGGTTCCAAATTGTTGAATCAACACCTCAACAGAATCATTGCGGCTTGCCACGATTGGCCCAACCAATCGGAAAAATATGACCGCACCAAGAATCAAAACCTTCGCAAGGAAATCTCAGCAGCCCGTTCGGCCTTGGTTCCTGTTAATTACATCGAACGCGTATTGCAGCTGGCCCAACAAGGCTACACTTCGTTGCTGGTCGAAGAATATGACACCGATTGGAACTCCAAGGCCTATCAAACCGTTTCCGGGCAGAACAGCAACAACTCCGTCCGCGTCACCAACAGCTTCATGCAAGCAGTTCAAGATGATAGCCCTTGGCATTTGTACTTGCGGACCGAAAAACAAAAAGCCCAGCAAGAGGGTCGGTCTCCCAAGCCATTCAAAACGCTTCCCGCCCATGAGTTATGGGATCAAATATCCTATGCAGCGTGGTCCTGCGCCGATCCGGGAATGCAATATGATTCCACCATCAATGAATGGCACACTTGCCCTGCCGATGGCCGCATTAATGCATCCAATCCCTGTTCCGAATACATGTTCCTGGACAACACCGCTTGTAATCTGGCCTCATTGAATTTGCTTAAATTCTACGACAACGAATCGGGCCGATTTGAAGTGGATTCATTCCTCCATGCCTCACGGATCTGGACTTTAATCTTGGAAATCTCCGTTTACATGGCTCAGTTCCCGAGCAAATCCATCGCCCAAAGGTCCTTCGACTACCGGACGTTGGGACTTGGCTATGCCAATATGGGTTCGCTGTTAATGGTGCAAGGTCTTCCCTATGACTCCCCCGAAGCCCGAGCCCAATGCGGTGCCATCACCGCCATTATGCACTCCCGAGCCTACTCCACCTCCTCTGAAATTGCTTCTGAAGTTGGCCCGTTTTCCCGTTTCGAAGCCAACCGCGATCCTATGCTCCGGGTAATCCGTAACCATCGCCGCGCTGCCTACAAAAATATCCCGCCCGAAGACTACGAAGGATTGACCATTCCGCCTCGAGGCATTGATCACCGCTTTTGCCCCGACTACCTCCTCCAAGCCGCTCGCAAGGAATGTGATCGCATGGTGGAAATGGGCGAACAGTATGGTTTCCGCAACGCTCAAGTGACCTGCATCGCACCGACGGGAACGATTGCCCTGGTGATGGATTGCGATACTACCGGTGTGGAACCGGACTTCGCGCTGGTTAAGTTCAAAAAGTTAGCCGGCGGGGGTTACTTCAAAATCATCAACGCATCCATTCCCCCTGCTTTGAAGAACCTTGGATATTCTGCGAGCCAAATAGAAGACATCGTTCGCTACTGCCGGGGTTCGGGAACTTTGCAGAACTGCCCCCACATCAATCGAGCCAGCCTTCGCGCAAAAGGTTTTCCGGATGATGCTATCAAGAACCTGGAATCTCAACTTCCTTCGGCATTTGATCTGTCCTTTGTCTTCAACCGCTGGTCGGTAGGGGATGATTTTATCCGCGATACCTTGAAGATTCCGAAAGAGGTCCTGGAAACTCCTGATTTCAATCTCCTGGAGGCTGTGGGATTCACTACCGAGAAAATCGCCGCAGCCAACCTCTATATTTGCGGTACCATGACCATAGAAAATGCTCCTCATTTGAAACCAGAACACTATCCGGTGTTTGATTGTGCCAATAAATGTGGCAAAAACGGCAAACGCTTCCTCTCCACCGAAGCCCATATTCGCATGATGGCTGCTGCCCAACCGTTTGTTTCGGGAGCGATCAGCAAAACCATCAACATGCCGCACGAAGCAACTCAAGAAGATGTCAAAGAAGCATACCTGCTCAGCTGGCAGTTGATGCTCAAAGCCAATGCGCTTTATCGGGACGGCTCCAAGCTAAGTCAGCCGCTCAACACCGTCATCGACAAGATTGATTCTCTGGATGATATTGCCGAAGAACCCAAAGCGGCTCCGGTTAAAATCGCCCAAAAAATCGTCCACCGCTACATTGCCAAGCGTCGTCGCCTGCCCGACCGCCGAGCCGGCTACACGCAAAAAGCCCGCATCGGCAATCATAAGATCTACCTGCGGACCGGCGAGTACGACGACGGTACTCTCGGCGAAATCTTCATCGACATGCACAAAGAAGGTGCCGCTTTCCGCAGCATGACCAACTGCTTTGCCATCGCAGTTTCCCTTGGCCTACAACACGGAGTGCCGCTCGAAGAATTTGTGGATGCCTTCCTGTTCACCCGTTTCGAACCGCATGGAATGGTTCAAGGAAATCCCCATATTAAAATGACCACTTCGTTGATTGATTACATCTTCCGCGAACTGGCCATCACCTACCTCGAACGCTCTGAACTGGCTCATGTTCAGGAAGAAGACCTCAGGGGAGATGCTCTGCACACGCAAGAAGAAGAACCGGAGTTTGATTTTGAAGAGGTGGTCGAGGAAAAAGTGATTGACAACAAAACCAAGAAAAAATCCAACCTTGTGCCGCGAACCAATCACGTCAATCCGTTTCCTCATGACAGCTCTAACGGAAATGGTTCCACGGCTCCAGCTTATTCGGACCCGGAAATCCAAACCCTTACGGACCCGCAAACTTCACAGGAACAAAAGGTCCTTTTGGCGAGAATGAAAGGCTATGAAGGAGACCCTTGCTCGGAATGCGGCCAGTTAACCTTGGTTCGCAGTGGGTCCTGCTGTAAGTGCGATTCTTGTGGAGCAACTTCGGGGTGTAGTTAATTTTGAAATCCTAGGGAAATCCTTTCATGGAGAACTCTAATAATCCCCTGGAAAATTTCAGTGACTCCGTTGAAGGATTGGAGAGAGCTGCCAAATCAATAGATAGTATTCGTCAATCTTTTTTGAATACCTGGTCATATATATCTCGAATCTGGAAAAGCCCAAAAACTGGTGAATCAAGTTTGGAGTCCGCCTCCTCTAAACGGAAAATCCTAATCCTAGGGGCAGGAGGTACAGGAAAATCAACTTTAGGAAAGTTTTTGGCTGGGGATTTCGGTTTTCCTTTTTCTTCTCAATACGAAGAAAGCATTTCGATTGAAGAGTACTCTATGGAGGATGACCCTTCTGTCGAAATCGTTGTGCCTCCAGGCCAGGAAGATAGGCGTCCAGTTACCTGGGTTGATTTGCTCAAACAAATGCAAAGAGGGGATATTGGTGGTGTAATTTTAGTGTCCTCCTTTGGCTTTCACTCATTTGATGGCGAGCTTGAACAACAAAAGCTGTTTGATGGTTCCAGAGCGAGATTTCTCGAGAATTATTTGAAAGAAAAACGGGACATCGAGTTGCAAATTCTAGGTAATTTGGTTTCTTCTTTCCCTACAGAAAGAAAAATATGGATGATTTCGGTTTTTTCCAAAGAAGATCTTCGCTGTGGAAATCCCGAAGCAAAAAATTTTGATAATTGGTATTTTGAAAGTGGGTATGATGGAAAGATAAAAGAAATTCAAAACCGCCTAGGGATAATCAACTTTCGCCACGAAAAGGTAAGTGTTGCTTTGACGATCCAAAATTTTTCAGATGGTTCAGGGAAAATATTGCATCGGACCTCAGCTGGTTATGATTTTCCGAGATATGGAGAATCTTTATATCGACTCTTTAGAGTCATCCAAAAATTAGTTGAATGGGAGGATCAGCAATGAAATTAGTTGAATTCCTGCCCCAAGAAATTGTTCAATCAATTGAAGGATACAATGAAGCAAATTGGGCATTGGTGAAATTTTTTCCGGGTGAGTCTGATGAGATCCTTCAAGATTTAACTCGAAATCCTTTCAATTTGGAAGTGCCTGAAGATGAAATCGCTCGATTCTCAAAAGATAATTGGGAAGCAATCTTTAAATTCTTTCAAAATCGAACAAAGTTAGTTAATGAATATCTCAAAGAAACTACGCCTCGAAATGGTGAGACATCGGAAATAATTTCTTCTAAGGAAAAAATAACACCTACGGAAAAAGCTTACCGATTGTGCTGTCTCCTGAAGGAATTCACCTCCCAGTGGGGCGAGTTTGAAGAGCAAGCAAAAAGAATTGTCCTGAACCAGGACGAAACAATAATTGATGAGGGTAGAGAAAAGGAGATTGTTCAATTTCGAGCACGTCGTATTCTTCCCGCTGCGGAACAACTTGCCCGTGAAGCCTCGGGCCTTGTTGAAAATGCCAAACTCGATGACTTGGATCGAACGGAATTGCGAGTTCGTTTGGCGGATTTTGAAGCAATGTTGCATACCTTGCGATTGGTCGCTGATTTGAATTTACTTAAGGCGCAGCCTTCTTAATCTTTCCTGGTATTCTCATGAACATCACTCGCCTTATCCTTCGCGAAATCCTCTACCGCAAGGTAAACTTCATTCTCGCCATACTTGCGGTTGTGGTTGCAGTAAGCTGCTTGGTTGCCGAAGTGACCATCCTTGCCCTACAGGAAAAAGCCACCGAGGAAATTATCTCCGCCAAGGAAAAAGAAACTTCCATCCGGTTGGCGTCTTTCGAAAACACGACGCGCGATAACCTCAACCACTTTGAGCAAGAAACCAAGGCACGGTTGAGAAAGCTGGAAGATGATTACCGCAAGATCACCAAGAAGCTAGGATTCAATGTTCTGATTCTTTCCAAGAAAGAAAATCTCAACGGGTTGTTTGCCCGCGGGTTCGCGATCGAATACATGCCGAAAAGTTATGTCGACACCCTGGCCAATTCTAAAATTATGACCATCAATCATCTTTTGCCCTTGGTGCAAGAGATGGTCAAATGGAAAGAGACAGGCCGGCGGGTGTTGTTGACGGGAATTTCGAATGAAGTTCCCTTCCGCTATCGGGATCCCAAAAAACCCCTCCTCCAACAGGTTCCCAAGGGCAAGATTGTCGTTGGTCATGAGTTGCATCGCACCATGAATCTTAAAAAAGGGCAAAAGATAAAGTTCCAAGGCAAAGAGTTTGAAATTCACGATCTCAGTAAAGAAAATGGAAATGTGGATGATATTACTTTGTGGATCAATTTAGAGGAGGCGCAGGAAATTCTCGGAAAAGCAGGGAAAATCAATGCCATTAAAGCCTTGGAGTGCAATTGTTCTTCCCTTGATCGGCTGGGGGAAATTCGCAGTGATATCAAAAAGCTCCTGCCCGACACCCAAGTTTTAGAAAGCCGCAGCAAAGCCCTTACCCGTGCCGAAGCGCGCAACCGGGCCAAGAAAGAAGCCAAGGACGCTTTAAAAGCGGAGCAGCTGAAAGCAAGCAAAATTCTGGAGCAAAAAAAACAGGAAGCAGAGCAAACGATTGCTCATGAGAAACAAAGCAGGGAAGAGTTGTTGGATCAATACCGATTTTTTGCTGCCTTTCTCATCCCGTTTGTCTTGGCAGCTGGCCTCGCTTGGTTGGTTTTTATATCCCTTAGTAATGTTCGCGAACGCCAAGGGGAAATAGTGATTTTAAGGGCCCTTGGTTTGTCCTCTGCCAATATATACCTGATTTTCATCAGTCGGGCAGTATTGGTGGGCTTTGTTGGCGCTGGAATTGGTTATGGCCTGGGAATTTTTGCGGGCTCTTTTTGGATTGAACCAGAAGTCGCAAATTCTGCCGGGACGGTTATTTTAAATCCCATATTGTTGGGTGCAGTAATAATTGCCACCCCCCTTGTTTCCGGCTTGGTTGGCTGGTTAGCTGCCATCTGGGCTGTTCAACAGGATCCCGCCTTTATCCTTCAACAAGCATGAGAGAACTCGGATGCTGGAGATCGAAAATCTCAGCAAAATTTACCCTACTCCCAAAGGAAATATCACGGCACTCGCTGACCTAAGCCTTACGGTTCAGGAAGGAGAATTTGTTGCCGTATATGGTCCCAGCGGCTGTGGAAAGACCTCATTGTTGTTGATGGCAGGAGGACTTCTCCATCCCAGCAATGGATCTGTCCTCATTGAAGGCCAGAATCTCTACTCCCTTTCGGCAGAAGCCAGAGCAAAATTTCGGGCCCAGCGAATCGGTTTTGTTTTCCAGCAATTTCATTTGATTCCCTATTTAAATGTCTTGGACAATGTGTTGGCTTCGACCTTGTCCGTCCCTGTTCCAGAAGCCAATGACCGGGCAGAAGATTTGTTGAAACAGTTTGGGCTGTCTCACCGGGTGCAGCATGTGCCTGCGGAACTTAGCACGGGAGAGCGACAACGTACTGCCCTTGCTCGGGCACTTTTGCATAATCCGAAGTTATTACTGGCTGACGAACCAACCGGAAATTTGGATGAGGAAAATGGAAAAATCGTCCTTGGCTATCTTGCCGATTTTGCCCGCCTAGGGGGAGCAGTATTATTGGTGACACATGACCCACAGGCTGCGCAACTAGCTCCCAGAACAATAAAATTAGGAAACCAGCCAATGGCTGTTTAATTGGCAAAATTTCCTATAACAACTTTAGAATAAATTCTCAATTCCCCAAATTCATTGGGGAAATCTTAAAAGGCTCCCTTAAAACAGTAACAATTTCAGAGATTTTTTTATGCCCAAACCTCTCCCATCGCGCCCAGGTTTTACCTTAATCGAACTCTTGGTAG
>CAZPPD010000085.1:0-12146 GCA_964588185.1 uncultured Alcaligenaceae bacterium
GGCTGGGGGCGAATAGTAATCCTTTTATATTCTTGTTCTTTTACAGCTTTTTCCTGGTGCACGAAATTCGGGACCAAACTAATCTGTACCAGGCTTACGAAATCCCGAATCCCGCTCGTGAAGAAAAACAATTCCTTCACCAACTGCAATTTTCTGCCATTATGTTACTTTCTTCCCTTCTTTGTTGTGGGTATCTGGTCCATCAGCTAGGAGACCCCACAAGCCAACTGAACGACATCCCCTCAATGGTCTTTCTTCTTGGAGTTCTTGGATTGGTGGGACTGAATGTTTGGAACTGCAAACGAACTTCGGATCAGGCAACCAGGATCTATGGCAGTCTAGCCGCTGCACTGGAAACCCATCGTCCACTAATGGTGGTCTACTTTGGAGTGCTCAGCATTCTCTTGGTGGGATTGGCAATGGGATCTGTTTCCTTCAATCTCATTATTATGATTCACGCCGGAGCTTGGCTGGTGTTTGTAACCTACCAGCTACAAAACAATCCATCGGGTTCTTGCGGCCGGAACCTTTGGAAGTGGTTTCGGCGAACCCCAACCGGGTTTATTACGTTACACATTCTTATGATCGGCTTAGTTTTGATTTTAATGGCAAGCCGCGTCCATCTTTGGCAACGGGTGGGATTGGTTAGCGAGATGGTCGATGGAGAGAATTTCCCATACTGGAGCCTGATGCATATCTCCATGGCGTTTTGGCGGGAGTGATGAGAAACAATTTTAGTTCCGCTCTAAAATCTGCGGATTTGATAATCTTCTTCCGACATTTTCCAATCATCATCAAGCCGAGTTCTTTTTTCTTCCTCCCTCTCAAAGGCCACTTCTTCATCCAGTCCTTTTCCCCACAAGAAATAGTGAAATAAACCTAATCCGAAGATGCCAAAAAAAGCGACCGGGACCCAAAGGAAAAATCCTCCGCTCACGATGACCAAAAATAACGTGAATCCACCCCCAAAGAAAAGGGTAAGAAGGATCGGCAAAGCTGATGATCCGGGTTTAACCTTCTGTTCCATCATTAACTCCTTTGATTCGTTACACAAACATTGTAGTAGCAAGTTCAAAAGAATTCTTTTTCTTTTTCAAAGAACCCGGAGAAAGCTGAAATGTTCTCTTTTTTCTGCCCAGCCAGCCTTGTTGGTATCCCAAGTCTTCTCATCCGAATAAAATTAGGGTAAGCTAATTTTGGCAGGGAAACCGGAAAGAGATTAGGAATCATTTCATGTCCACCACAACGGATATCCTCATTATCGGCGGCGGAGTAGTTGGCTCCAGTATTGCCTGGCATTTGGCCAAACGGAAAGTTGGCCGAGTCCTTCTCTTGGAAAAGTCATTTCTTGGTGCCGGGTCCAGTGGAAAATCCGGGGCAATCATCCGTCAACATTATTCCAATCCCCTGACCGTTCAAATGGCCCAGCACAGTCTCAAGGTATTCCAGGAATTCCCAGAGGTGGTCGGTGGCCCTCCCGTTTTTACCCACACCGGCATGGTGCTGGTGGTGAATGAGAAAGATAAACCGGGACTGGAGGCCAACATCGCCCTGCAACAGGACCTCGCGGTTGAAGTCAATTTAATCTCCGCCGAATCCCTCTCAGAGATCGACCCGAAAGCTCGCTTAGCTGAGGATGAGATCGCAGCGTTTGAACCGGATGCCGGTTATGTAGAATCGGTTCAGGTCGTGGCTTCTTTCGCCGAAGCAGCTCGCCGCGAAGGAGCGGACATCCGCCAAGGCGTTGAGGTCAAGGAAATCGTCGCGGAAGGCGGCAAGGTAAAAGGAGTCGAAACCAACGAAGGAAATTATGCCACCCAAACCGTCATCTTGGCCACCGGTCCTTGGGCAGCAAATTTGGCCAACAAAATTGGCGTCAAGCTGCCGGTAAAATCCTGCCGTACTCAAGTCGCTTTGTTGCGGCGGCCGCCCGATTTCGGGAGGCGAGGGGCTGTTTATGGCGATTTTGTCCAAGGAATCTACTTTAAACCCACTCACGGAGAAATGATTCATTCCGGCGGGCTAACCGGCGATGAGGTAAATTATCCTGTTGATCCCGACCATTATCCCGAATCCGCAGATCCGGAATGGCTTCCCCATATTCGCCAGAATCTTTGCCGAAGATACCCCGCCATGCATCGTAGTTATGGCCGAGGCGGTTATAGCGCCCTTTACGGAATTACTCCGGACTGGCACCCGATCCTTGATGCCCTTCCGGGAATCGAAGGAGCTTACTGCGCGGTTGGTTTTAGTGGGCATGGTTTCAAGATGTCACCCATCGTTGGCCAGCTGATGGCCGAGCGAATTGTCGATGGCCAGGCTACCACCTTGGATATTTCCTCATTATGCTTTTCCCGGTTCGAGGAAAACAAGTTAATCCAAACACCTTATGCATACGGCGTCATGGGTTGAGAATCAAAAAATTCCTTTCTTGCAGTTCCGCCCCTTCACTTAACCTTAACATTTGCCTATGTTGAAATTTATAGTGTATTCTATTGAAGGATTAAAATTCACTTTGCATATCAAGGCCCTAGTCTTCCATGCACTATAACAACAAACTGAAAGTTTTCTCCGGCCGAGCCAATTTGCCTTTAGCCGAAAAGATTGCACATCACATTGGCGATCCTCTGGGCAAAATTACCCTGCAGAATTTTCCGGATGGGGAGATCTGGGTCCGAATCGACGAGGACGTCCGCGGACGCGATGTATTTGTGGTTCAGCCAACCTGCCCGCCGGTTAACGAAAACCTGATGGAATTGCTGGTCATCCTCGACAGTCTAAAGCGGGCCAGTGCTTCCCGGATAACTGCCGTCCTTCCTTATTACGGATATGCTCGCCAGGACCGCAAGGATGTTGGCCGCGTTCCCATTACGGCAAAATTGGTTGCCAATCTTCTAACGGTAGCCGGAGTTAACCGGGTCTTGGCATTATATCTCCACGCCGCCCAGATTCAGCGATTTTTCGACATCCCCGTGGATCAAATGCATGCTGCTCCGGTGTTAAATGAATATGTCCGCAATCTCGGAATCCCGGATGATGAGTTGGTGGTTCTCAGCCCGGACGAAGGCAGCATCAAGCGGGCGTTGTCGCACCAGAAAAAATTGGGAGGATCACTTGCTGTGGTCGACAAACGGCGATCGAGCGCCACTGAAACCAAACAAGCCAATTTGATCGGCAGTTCCATTGAAGGGAAGATCTGTTTCATTTTCGATGACATGATCTCGACCGCAGGAAGCATAGTCGGTGCTGCCAAACTCGCATTAGAACATGGCGCCCGGGAGGTTCACGCCTGTGCAACGCACGGTATATTGTGTGGTCCTGCCATTGAGATTCTAAGGAACGGCCCTATAAAAGAGATCATCATTACCGACAGTATTCCATTGCCGGAAGAGAAACAAATCCCAAATATCATTTCCCTGAGCGTCTCGAAGTTGTTGGCAGACGCGATCATGCGAATTCACTTCAACCGGTCGGTTAGTGAATTGTTTGTGTAATTCGCACCCCTCATCATTTGCTACGAAAAACACAAAAACATAAGAATCACAAATAAGGGCCAAGGCTGGATTCCCCAAATGACCTCTATGGCATTTAGTGTTTTTCGTGGCAATTTTCACAGGCTCATCAAATACTCCACCAAGTCACTCAATTCCTTAGAACTTAGCAAGTGGCTCCGGCCGTGCCGTTTCGTTTCATTGTATTGGGAAAAAATATCCCTCACAGATTCCGCTCTGCCATCGTGGAGGTAAGGAGCCGTTCGAGCCAAGCCGAGCAACGAAGGAGTATCGAATTTGCTGCTGGTATCCTGAGGCCTTTTCGTTCCGATATTGTGAGTCTGTCTATCTTGAAACGTTGGTCCGGAGTGACATTTGTTGCATTGGGCTTTTCCAAAGAATAGCTTCTTCCCCCGTTTCAGGGCGACATCCTTTTGGGGAGGAATCGGCAACGGTCTTGGTGGTGGTAGATACCGCAAATAAGCCACCAAATCCCTGAGTTCGGCTTTGGTGGGCTCATGTCGATGCAGATTCCGAAGTGTCCCGGTGATTCGGTCTTCCAAAGTCGGGCTGGAATTATACCAACCATATCCCGCGGTATCTTTTACTCCCAAGAGCGACCGGGTGTTCATGAAATTGGCAATGCCGTCGCGGGTTAAATCCCACGTTAACCCATCCGACTGGCCATTCGGATGGCAACTGGCGCAGGTGAATTGTCCTAATTGAGTGAGTTTGTTGGAGTTGAAAAGCCGTTCTCCCCGACGGGCAGCATTAAGTTTTGGTCCCCCCAGCGAAACAGTTTTTCCGACCGAGAAGGTAGGAACATCGATAACCGTGAGAGAGTCGTCCAAAAAATTAGAGACAACCAATGTCTTGCCATTTCCCGACAAGGCAACCCGCCGAGGGTTTGCCCCGGTGGGAATAATCTTGCGGACAAACTTACGGCTCAGGGTAAGGTCGCCGGCTAATTTCGGAACACCGGAATATCCCAAGTTGCGGGTTTCTTTGTTTTGGTAAAACTTTTCTGCAATCTGGTTTACCTTCTCGCGATCGCATACCAGTACACAATTTGCCCCGGCAGAAACCACATAAAAATAATTCTGGTCCGCAATTACTGCCTTGGGGTCGGCAAAGGCTTGCAGGGGATTATCCAAGGGCAGGAACTGAATTCGATTGACAAAAACCCAGCCTTGCGAAATCTGGGTGGTTGGGATGTTGGTTCGGGGATCTCTGTAAACATAGACTTCCTGGTTCTCTCCGAGAATAAAACTGGAAAAATCCGACATTCCAAAGGGAAATTCCTTTCCTTCGCCAGAAAGTGGAAGACTGCCTTCAAACAACCTCCCATAGGCCTTGTTCCCCTTGGAATATTTCACTCGAAGACCTAAACCCTTCCTAAACGGACCTACTTTCACCTCCTTCGGCCAGCCGGAAAGAGAATGGATTTCTCGCTTTTCGGAACGAAGGTCCACCGCTTCCAAAGTCTTTTGATCGTGGCAAATTACAAACAAGTGGTTTTGGTTTAGATTCTTTGGATGAACTAAGGTCAAATCCCAAGGAGCTTGGCCGACCTGATATTTGCGGACCGTCTTTTTCTTGACCAAGTCCACAACGGAAACAATATCCTCTTGCTCGCAAGCAATGTAAGCCTTGTTCTTGCGCACCACTATTCTGCGCGGCCCGTTGCCGACTGGAATTTCCGCTACCACTTCCCCCGCGACCAAATCGACTTCGGCAACAACTCCCGCGGTAAAACAAGTGACATAGGCGAGAGTGCCGGAGTTATTGACCACCAAATCCAGGGGGCTCTTGTAGTTGGATTCAGTTCTCGAGGATTCCTCGGAAAAAAGTTGAGGAATAAAAACCAAAGAGAGAACAATTCCAATTGGAATCCTTTTATACGCAAAGAATCGCATCATTTCCCCTTGGAACTTTCGTAATCTCCATAAATCAAAAGTCGATCGGGATCCCGGAATCGGGCGTAGAGGGCATTGTTCTCCCCGCGATAGCGAACTTCGATCAACAAAGAGTTTCCCCCTTTTTGGAGATTTGCCGGAACTTGAACTTGATCCGGGGCAATCTTCTTTTTTCCAGGAGTGCCGTTGTAAATCAGTTTTTTGTTGAGATAAACCTTGAGTGGATTGGTAGAACCCAGCCGCAGGTTCGTTTTGATTGCCTTGTGGGATGTAAAATGAGAAACCACATAAACCGCATGGTCATCCTGGCTTTTTACATCCGGCAGAGGAATTCTGCCGGTTACCCCCACCAGCGGTTTCCGGCTTGCCGATAAGATTTTGCTTTCAATAACAGGATCCGTTGACAGCAATTTCGCTTTCCTGGGTTCAGAAATAGCAACATCCGTGATAAAGGGATCCGTCATCATGTAGCGAATTAAGTCCCGGAATCCTTGCAGCTTCAAATTGTTTGCCAAACCTTCCGGCATTACTGACTTGGGTTGGATGAGAACCTTGCCCTCGATGTCTTTTCGCTGGATCACCTTCAAAGCATTATTTTCGACCTTCAGCGTGATGCTCTCCGGATCTTCGGCGTGCAACAGTCCTGTTTCAATGCGGCCATTTTTCAGCTCAACCAGCCGAGTATAGTAGGGCTGCCCCACGACTCGATTCGGATCAAGCACATTGATGAGCAAGTAATCTATCTCCCGGGATGCTCCGTCCAAGTTGGGTCCTACTTCATGGCCTTCGCTTTGGAATTTATGACATTTGGCACAGTTGTTATTAAAAACTAATCTGCCCCTAGCAAATGAAGCCCGTTTCTCATCCAGTTGATTGCCGATTTTGTTGATGAGCTCACTCAGTTGCTTTGGGGTTTTTCGGTACCGGCCCCAGGCCTTTTCAATTTGCTGATTCAGGGATTTATCCTTGAAGGCCCGGATTTTCAGAACCACATTGTCCGATAGATCCGTGCGGGCAACTTGCTTTTTGCTTACCGCATCCAGCAGTCTTCGAGCCCATTCCTTGCGGCCGGAAAGCAAATTCACGGCATCGGTTTTTACCGGTGGCGGAAGGCTTTTCCATGATTGCAGCAAGCGGTCGGCAATTTCTGCATTCTCATATCCCCCCAAAGCCCGAACGGCCTCGCCGCGGACCTCCGCCGCATCCTTCTTGGAGGTAGCAATCCCCAGAAGAACCGGAAGCCCTTCTTTTGGTTGAGAGAGCGCAAGATCCCGAATGGCTCCGATGCGGATGTTAACTTCTTTATCCTTATTGTTGGCAATTCGCAGAGCCAACTGGATTACCTCCCGGTCCTGGAAGTTTACCGCCAACTTGCGGGCGAGCTGTTTTACCCGGCCATCGGAATCCCTGAGAAGAACAGGGAAAACCCGCCTCCAGGATGCCGGCGGTTGCTCCTGACGATTTTTCATGGCTGCAACCATTCCCTCTAGAGCTTTTCTTCGGACTTCGGAATCCACAACGGCCAAGAACTCGACACAAGCCGCAAGATTTTCCTTCTTTCTCGTGGCAACCAATCGCCGCAAGGTCCGCGGCACAATCTCCTGCAGGACCAATGGGTTTCCCGAAGCGTTTTCTTTTAGCCATTCCAGCGAAGAATTTACCTTCGACGTGATGCGAGGTTCATAAGCCAACCAAACCATCAAGGGGAGAAAGCGATCCTCAACGTCTTCCTTGTGAGTCATCAAGTTGTGAAGCAGCGGAAGGACATCCTGATCCTTGAGGCGTTGGCAGGTACTTGCCAATTGCAAGCGGACTTTCGGAGATGGTTCGGTTTTGGCGAGCTGCGTGAGTTTGGTGAGTAACCTATTACTGACCTTGCCACTTTCCCCCGCCAATCGAATTCCCCAATGGCGAACCCAAGGGTTTTTGTTTTCGATGGCTTTCTCGGCAACTTTATCATCGAAGGCACCAATTGCGTACAAACCCCATAATCCTCGCAGGGCCAATTTCTCCTCGGCACTTTCCAACGCTAAGTTCCTTAGTTCACCGGCAATGGATTTGTCTTTCTTCTCCGCCATCATCCGCAATGCCGTTCGGTAAAGGTAAGGGTTATCTTCGTGAAGTAGTTCTACCCATGCGGATGACTTTAATTTGGAGATGTCCCTTGAAGGGACTGCTTTTTGTCCCTCGTAGGAAATGCGATAGATGCGGCCGCGCTCATAATCCCAACTATCTGGATGGGCTTGATGGCAAGGATTCTGATCATGCCAATCACTTACGTATATGGCGCCATCCGGTCCCCAACGCATATTAATGGGACGAAAGTTCTTATCCCCCGAGATCAAGAAATCAGGAGCATGACCAGCTCGGAAAGTTGATCCACTGTTTCGCAGGATATCCCGTTTTATGGAACAGCCATGGATACTTCCCATGATCACACTACCCCGCATACTTTTTGGGACATGCTCCCCATCCAGGACAACCAATCCGGCATGGGCCCAGCCGCTCATTTTGTGATGCGTATGATCGCAGCTTTCGGGTAGAAGGCCATAAGCGTACGGGTTAAAGCTGGAACCGGCTTGACGTCGGTAAGTACCGCCGGGAACCATGTGAAACAAATGGGGGATGACACAGCAGGCAAGATGGGCCTGACCGTGGCCGTCAAAATCCAATCCCCAAGGATTGCTGGTTCCTTCGGCCCAGACCTCGAACTTTTTGTCCGGCACATCATAACGCCATACCGCGGCGTTCATCCTTACTCCGCCGATGTTGGAATGTGTGAACACCCCATGCAGACCGTACAACCTTTGATCAGGCCCCCATTGGAAGGTATTCAACGTTTCGTGCGTGTCGCGGCTGCCGAATCCTTTCAACAAGATTTCCTGCTTGTCACATTTGCCATCTCCGTCAGTATCTTGCAGGAAAAATAGGTACGGCGGTGCGCCCAGGAATACCCCCCCATAGCCGACTTCCAATCCGCTGGCTAGTTGCCAACCAATAGGCAAGTCTTTTCCCTGGGCCCAAACGGTCACTGTGTCGCACTTGCCATCCCCATTGGTATCTTCCAGTATCTTGATGCGATCGCGAGGTTTCTTACCGGGGGGAGTTCGCTTGGGATATTCAAAGCATTCCGGAACCCAGATTCGGCCCCGTTCGTCGATCGTAAAGGCGATAGGATTCACCAAGTCCGGCTCGCCGGCAAATAGCTGGGCTTGATATCCCGGAGCCAATTTGAATTTCTTGACCGTTTCTTCGGGCTTCAAATACGGTTGGCCGGAAGGTTTACGGTTGTCAAAACCAAATTGGCGTTGGGCAAAACAAAATGGCGTGGAAATTCCAATCAGTATCAGAAAGGAGAGCAGCGTTCGCGGCATGGTGAACTCCAGGATGGTTTTTTGCGCGAAAATTAGGTTAGTAAAGACATTGGCTATGTTAAATGAAATAACATTCCATTGCGATACTTGGATGCAAACCAATCTTCGTTCAACGAATGGGTGAGTAATCGGTGGGATTTAAGAACTGCGACTCGACCTTAGTAACAACCGGCCCGTCTTTCTTGGATTCTTTCCAGACCCGTTGCCATTCCTTGTCTGCCCGAAATGCTTTCCACGATTTTTCGCGAGCTTCCATGTTGGGATAGGCGAGAATATAGACAAGGGTATTTTCTTTGTCGGTCGGTGTCCAATAACCAATCAAGGTCATGCCATGCTTCACGAACAGGTAATTGGTATGTTCCCGAAAGCGTTTGTGAAGAACCGGCAATCTTCCCGGATCGGTGGTGTAAGTCCGCATCTCAAATACACGAGCGGTTAATTTTTGTTTTTCTTGGGTTCCTGAGGTTTGGGTAAGGGTGAAGAAGAGGATTGGCAAACAACCGATCAGAAACAGAATTCGCATGCTTATCTCCCGGGTGTACGGAAAAAACACAAAGTAATTGCAGTCTTGGGGCAGTCTAATCGACAAGTTTTACTTGTCGCCACGACGTTTCATACTTGCCGATCCTCTCACCTTTCGGTTGCCCGGATCCCTTGAAGTCTTGATTAAAAAGGCGAACCAGTTGCATTTTGACTTCTCCCGGCCCAAAACCGGCAAGGCGAGCTTTTGGGATGGTTATCGATTCCACTCCAAGATCCCGAATAGACACTTTAACCGAAGTTTTTTTGGATTGAAACAATTCCAGAGAAATTGTTTCGTCCTTCGAAACTGCATCTCCGGCAAAGGAAATCTTTAATTCTTCGGTCCGTGTAATTTCTTCGGGCATATCTGGAGGAAAATCTATTTTTTGCAACCGAATTCGATGGACAAAGTGTTTGCCTTTGCCATCGAAGAACGAGAAGACTTTCTTTTGGTGGTAACCGGGAACAAAAACGAAATAATGAATCTCTGATCCATTTTCTTCCTTGAGTATCACACCATTGCAAGTAACCTTACTATTCCCGCTCAGCCGCAAAGGAGTGCCATTTCTACTCTCGGAAATCAATCCCGTAAAAATGATATTTTTGCCGGATGAGGATCAAAACAAGAAAGGGAGTAAGAAGTATAAAGGATAAAAAATGCTGAAAGGAGCAACTAAACGGCTCTCAAAAATTCCTCGATGAATTTCGCCAGGAACCTGCTTTGTGCCGCAGCGGTAACAAGGACTTCACTATGGTCCAAAGGGTGGTCCCCTAAACCCGCAGCCCGATTAGTAATGCAAGACAAAGCAGCACATTGCATTCCCAACTCATAACCTGCGAGGATTTCACGCGTTGTAGACATCCCAACCGCATCGGCTCCCCAAGCCTTCAAGGCTCGTACTTCAGCCAGAGTCTCGTAACTTGGTCCGGTTACCGACGCATAGATTCCGGGATTCAATTTACGCCCGAGCCTCTGCCCGGTTTCCTGAAGCAGGGAAACTAATCGCGAAGAATAAGGGCTCGGCCGGTCCCCACCAACCGATCCCGGTCCGGGATGCCGCCAACAACTTTGTCGATTCCATTCAATATGGTCCTGAATCGGCATAAAGGACCCAGGATGTAAATCCGCCCGAATTCCCCCGGCCGCGTTGGTGAGGAGCAACTGTTTTACCTTTAATTCGTGAGCAATTCGGATAGGCAAAACCACCTTATCCCAATCGTGAGCTTCATAAAAGTGAACTCGGCCTTCAAAAACCAGAACATTCTTTCCCACCCAGTTTCCCAAGGTCATATAACCTTTGTGGCCGCTGACCGAGGTCCGGCCCAAGCCGGGAATATCACCAAAAGAAACCCGTTGGATGATCTCCAATCCGGCAGTCACATCTCCCATCCCGGAACCCAGTCCGATGGCGATTTCCGGCGGATATTGTTTTCCGGAATCGCGAAATGCCTGGTAGGCAAGTGATATTGCCATCCTTAATCTTTCCCCTTTTGGGCGAAAGGTTGCGAGGTGGTTATCCCCTCAAGAAATCGGATTCTACTACGTGATGATCTCGGGAATGAGGGATCAGGGTGGAAAGTTTATTGCGTGCAGCCAAGCGGATTAATTCCGAACAGAGATCCTCTCCCAGATAGCTGGTATTCAATAACAAATCAAACTGCTGAGCATCCCCGGGCGAATTGTTGAAATGCGTTTCAATAAATTCTGTACGCCGTTGGTCCCGAAGTTCAACTTGACGGGCGGCTTCCTCATGAGTCATGCGCAACCATTGGCTAAGGTAAGCCACGCGATCTTCCAGGGAAGCAATCAAACGGACATGAAGAGTGGATCTCCGCGGTAAAATATAACCCGCACCGCCGCCAATCAAGATGACTTCACCTTGGGTTCCCAACGCCAAAACCAGACGAACCAGATTCAAAACGGCAGGATGCTGAGATGGATTTTGCCACAGGTCCGGATCTCCTAGCCGGTTTTCAACCCATTCCATGCTCTCCGGTGAGATGCCTTCCAGAATTTCTTGGCGGACCAATTCATCCTGAGAACTATGTTCCAAAAGATCCTGGGTAAACACCTGCCAGCCAAGTTTTTCTCCCAGTCGATGGGCAATGGCCGTTCCCCGTGCTCCGGTTTCGTGGAAAAGAGCAACGGTCAGAGACCCTGGAATTCGTGGCTTCGCCGGCGGTACTCCCCGGTCTCCCTGAAATCCATGTCGTGGGGAATCTTGAAACGAATCCAAAGGGTTTGGAAGATCACTATGGTTGGACATGACAATTTTTCGCTTATTTCCCTGAGGAATCTAAACTACCAAGTTTAAATCTTTATAAATTTACGGAATATTTAGTGACAGTCCATTGGCACTATCCTGGTGATGAAAGGTCAAGAATGAAGTTGGATTTTTAAACCATACTTACTTTTCCGTTTCCCGGCCATGGGAATTCATCCCAATTCTCGATATTCCTTGCGGGAGAAAATGGTCATTCCCGCGATTAAGAACAAGACGGTAAGACCGGCAAGGATAACCCAAGCCGTTGCTCCTTCCACTTTAAGAAAGACGGTTTCTCTTTCGGGAACGATTTGATAATCCTGAGCCGCATCAAACATAAGGCAGCGCGTATAGAAACTGATGCTGGCTCGTTTCAGATAACCTGGAAGATTACCCACCAGCGTCTCCAGAAAAAATGAATAGAGGATAGCAATGATCGCAGGTTTGGGGACCAGGACCGCCAGAAAGTGAAAAAACGCAGAAAAAGCCAGTGTTCCCATCACCATTGCCGGCCAATAGCGTTCAAAAGCTAATGGACCTTTGGGGCCCGCTGCCAGGCATATAAGTGCATCGCCGCCG
>CAZPPD010000086.1:0-12061 GCA_964588185.1 uncultured Alcaligenaceae bacterium
CGCCCACATTGAAGCCGCCGCCGCCCACATTGAAGCCACCTCCGCCTACATTGAAGCCGCCGCCGCCTACATTACCGCCGACCCCACCTACTCCGCCAGCAGCTACTCCGAGGGTGGCAACATTATTACCGGTAAAATTCTTTGGAATCACCCCAAAAGGAGAATTGACAAATCCAGGGGGAAATGGAAGAGCTGGTACCGGGCGAATAGAACCATTCCCGGTTCGTGTAAACCGTCGGATTCCCTGGCCGATAGCGATATCGCAAGCCAGAATCAACACCGCCAGCAAGAGGACCCCCGCCACAACGATTCGCATCAATTTTTTCTTCTTTTGCATAAAAACCTCAGATAATAAAAAGTTGGATGCGCAGTGGCGGTCACTGGCTGAAATAATTATTCCAAATGAGGAATGCACCTTCTCCCCATATTTGATTTATTCTTATCAACTATTGTCTTTTGTCTTTCTTTCCAAGTCAAGCGAGTCTCCCGGAAACCGGAAGATTTCTTTTGCCCCAACCCGGAAAGTTTCCCTTTTCGGAATAATTGGTTGGAAAAAAATCATGTTCTCCGGATTTTGGGACGATGGATTAAACATACGGAATCTTTTCCTAAGAAGGTGTCTACTCATTTCCCCCGTTAAAAGACCCGCTGGCTGAAACAGGCTCCGCAAGGAGAGCAGGTGATAAATAATTCGCTGATGAGAAATGAAAAACAAAACAATCTAAAAAGCAGAAATTGATATTGACAAGTCTGAATTGATTGTTACTGTTTGCGACCCTTAATTCATAAAACGGACTACTTGTGTAGTAAATTCCACCTCAGGGTGAGCACAACCTCACGGTACTAAGACCAGGCCGGTGTGCCGGCGTTACGGTCCGTGGCAAGTGCCTGCGTCTTGGAGGAGAAGGGGACTATGCGAAATCGAATTGGCCGACTGGCATTGCTGTTGGCACTAGGATTGGCTTTGATTCCGACAGCCGCCCGTGGCCAGGGCATGCCGCCTCCGCATCCGGAACTTCCACTGCCTTTGATTGGCCCCTGGATGGAAGATGGCGGATTCTACGTTGCCGCCGAATTTCTGTTTCTCCAGCAATCCAATCCGTTGGAAAAACAGGTAGTTGCGGAACGAGGGATCATTGATACCATCGGACTAATCTCCGGAACGCCGGGAGCCTTCTTGGGAAGTAAAGACACCGCTCTGTCCACCGATGATGTTTCCGGACCGGTTACTTTCCAACCCGGGGTGGCATTAACCGCCGGATGGCGATTCCGGGACGGAGTGGTAATCGAATTAAACTGGTGGCACTTAACGGACGCACGCTACTCGGCAACAGCTTCCTTGCTTCCCAGGGACTTCGATATTGGTCCAACCTTTCTGGATTCCTTTTTGACTTCTCCGGTCTTTAATTTCCCCATCGATTACGCCGGACCGGCCAACATTCTGGACAATAACGGCAATCCGGATCCGGGGGCTACTTTTGGTATCTGGAATGCCTCCTCGTTGCAAACCATTGACTTTGTCCAACGTTTCGACATGGGAACCGTGAACCTGCGGATCCCCATTGAGCAGAATGAATGCTATCGGACTTATGGGTTGGTCGGTGGACGAGCAGTAATCATGTGGGAACGGTTCAAATGGCGAACAGTAGATAATGACTTCAACGGCGTGGCGACTGCAATTGACTTTGCTACCTACACCAATGTGGTTTCCAACCGGATTTACGGTGCCAACATCGGCTATGGGTGGGACTGGTATCTGGGCAGCGGCCCGTTGGGAGCGTTGTCCGTAACTGCGGAAGTTCAGGGTATGCTGGGTATAGATATTGTGAAAGAGCGTGCCAAGTATGAGTTGGGGAACCTGTCCACCGCTGCTTCCCGAGCCATAAATGAATATACTCTGGCTCCAGTGGTTCAAGGGAATGTGGCCATAATGTGGTACCCAACCCAAGGGATCCAAGCAAGGATCGGTTACAATATCCTGGCTGCCTTCAATACGGTGGCTGCTCCCCATCCCATTGATTTTAACTTTGGAGCCTTGGCTCCTGCATGGGAAACTGGAGAAACCCGAGTTTTCAACGGTCTGAATATTGGGGTGGCTTTCATCTTCTGATTTGCCGCAACTTGCCCCCTATTATCCGGTAAAAGGCCAAGAGTTTTCTCGTGGAGACGGCTCTTGGCCCTTTTTGCTATTTTCATGTCAAGTACATTCCCTCTAATATTTCCTTTGGCCCTGCCTTTCATACAATTTCCCCACTGAATGCCTTTAATTGGTGGAACCGAGAACGGGAAAATTGCCAGCAAATAGAATCGCTTTTAACGTCCAAGGAGCTTGGAATGGCCGACGATCAAATGGGGATGCGAGGAGAAGACGGGCGTGGTTTTGTACCCTGGACCAAGATATTTACCGCTTTTAAGGTAGCTCTTGATCCAAAGAAATTACTTCTAGCAGGAGCCGGGATCCTTACGATGGCCTTAGGCTGGTATGTCCTGGCCATTATTTTTTATCTGCCGAGAGGTATGCCTACCTGGTCCAAGTACCAGACCTATTACCAGAATGACGAAGGCCGGGCCTGGAAATTGTTTAAGCGGGATTTAAATCGCTGGAATCTTCTTCACAAACTGGCAGGTTGGAACCAAGAAGGGAAACCCGTACCGTATGGAGTGGCCGATTTTGCACATAGTCCGGAAGAATACCGAAAAGTTCAGGAAACCATTGAATCGATTAAAAAAGACACCAGTAAATGGCGGCAAAAAGTAACGACTCCAGACTTTTCCAAAAAAGCCCAGACATATTCCTTTGAAGTATCCAATATTAGCATTAGTTTCGAAGTAGATCCGGCTGAAAAAGATAAAATCCGGGATGCCATACCCAAAGATCTTACCGCTCAACAATTAGCCGCGGCCTATGATCCCGAAAAGAAGGAATTAAGATTCAATAACGTTCCAATAAAGCTTTCCCACCCCGATTCTGAATGGGTAGAGTTTCAAAAAGATCTGGATAAATCTCTTAGCCTGCAGAAGATCGAAGATCAGATTAACGATCCTCAGGATAAGGGAAAATACGGGGGTAAGAATTCTCCCTACACAGCCACTGCTCTGAGAATTCTTCGTCTGGAGGAACAAAGAAGATATAAACCCATGGGCCTATTGCGCACTTGGCCGTGGTTTGAAGAACGGGGTCCCAATCCCTTCCTTATGGTTACCGGTAGTACTGCAGCCCAAGTTGAAGGGGTCCGCAGTATGCCTTGGGAGAGAGGAGAATTTGTCACTTGGTTCTTTAATGACCAGTTACCGGTTTTATTAGAGCCGTTGTTCAAGTTTCTCGCGCCGGTGTTCTATCTACTCCACCCCTCTGCCGGAGGTTTGAATCAACTCTACCTTTTGTTGGTCGTCTTTTGGACGATAGCAACTTGGTCGTTCTTCGGTGGAGCCATTACCCGAATGGCTGCGGTACAGGTAGCGCGGCAGAATGAAAAAGTGGGCCTTCGGGATGCCATTAAATTTACCATTGATCGCTACAAGGCATTTTTCCTGGCACAAGCCTGGCCTTTGGTATTTCTCGCCTTCTTGACCATTCTATTGCTGATCTTCGGAATTATTGAAACCAACATTCCCGGGGTGGGCGACATTTTGGTTGCCGGTCTCGGGTTCCCCATAGCCTTTTTGTTTGGGTTGTTTATGGCATTGATTCTGGTCGGCTTGATTGGCTGGCCCTTAATGTATGCCACTATCAGCACCGAGGGCAGCGACAGTTTTGATGCGTTGAGCCGGTCTTACAGCTACGTCTATCAAGCTCCTTGGAATTACATTTGGTATGTATTCATCGCAGTCCTATACGGGGCGGCATTAACTTTCTTTATCGGCTTTATGGGCTCCTTGTCTGTTTACCTCACGAAATGGGGGATGAGCTTATCCCCACTTATTTGGGGCGACCGTGAACCTTCCTACCTCTTTTACTTTGCACCGACTTCCTACGGGTGGCGTGATTTACTCCTGTACCAAAGCCCCGAGGTGAATACGGTGGAAGTAATTCGCAATTCGGGGGTTGTGGATCAGAGCTATCGGTTTAACCAGAGTTACGTCGATCAATTGATGTTCCACAACTATATTGGCTCTTTCCTGGTCGCCATTTGGGTTTACCTTCTCTTCTTGCTGGTGATCGGCTTTAGTTACAGCTATTTCTGGACGGCCAGTGCGATTGTCTACTTGCTGATGCGCCGTCGCGTGGATGATACTGAGATGGACGAGATTCATCTGGAAGATGAAGACACCGACGTGCCCTACAGCCCGCCTTCGTCTCCCACCGAATCGCCGGAAAAAGAAGGAAGTTCTTTGCAGATGGTCGATGCACCGGCAATAAAGTCCTCACCTCCGTCGGATGATCCCCCTCCAAGTACTTCCTCCACCGAAGGGTCGGATTCATCAGCCTCTCCAGCGGGGGAGTCACCGGCGGAACCCGCAAATGATACTCCCCCTTCGGAACAATCCAGTACGGACGGTGACTTGGATGAAAAGGGTGAGGGTGATCGGGAAGAAGAGGAAAAGAAAGAGGCTTAGTTGCTTTCCTATTAAATATCTACTTAAGCTGGAGTGGCGAAAAGGTGTCAGGTACCTTTTGTGCTAAGCACCCAAAGGGCTGTTCCGGCAAAAGGGACCTGACACCTTTTTCGCCCCCGGAGGCAGGATGCCAAGACCAATTCTGCTGTACACTGGAAACTGGACGGATTTAACCCTGGAAGAATTAGCCCCGATGCTAAATGAATGGGGCTACCACGGGGTGGAACTCTGCTGCTGGGGAGATCATTTCGAAGTTCAGCGGGCTTTAAGCGAAGACGACTACTGCCAACACCTCCTGGAACAATTGGCAACCCAGGATCTTCAGGCCATGGTGGTTAGCAATCACCGGGTAAGCCAAGCGGTCTGTGATCCCATTGACCGTCGCCATCAACGAATCCTTCCGGACTATGTTTGGGCCGATGGGGAGCCCGAAGGAGTGCAGGAGCGAGCCGCAGAAGAAATGATGGCCACTGTTCGGGCTGCCGAAAAGTTGGGCGTATCCGTGGTCAGTGGTTTTAGCGGCTCCCAGCTTTGGTCGTATGTGGCCGGCTATCCCGGTCCGGATTCGGAGACGGTGCAACAAGGCTTGGATGATTTTGTTGAGAAATGGACCCCAATCTTCGACACTTGCCATGAGAGCGGGATTCACTACGCCCTAGAGATACACCCGGGGCAAATTGCTTATGATTTTTACACGGCAGAGATGGCATTGAACGCAGTCGATGGCCGAGAAGAGTTGGGGTTTACCTTTGACCCTAGTCATTTGCATTGGCTGGGAGTTGATCCGGTCGAATTCCTACGTGTGTTTGCCGACCGTATTTACCACGTCCACATTAAAGATGCGTCCATTCGCTTAAATGGGAAAACGAGTTTGCTGAACTCCAACTATCCTAATGGCCACCCCCGCCGAGGTTGGGAATTCCGATCTCCCGGACATGGCGGTATCGATTGGGAAGGCATCATTCGCGCCCTAAATGATATTCGCTACGATGGACCTTTGTCCGTGGAGTGGAAAGATAACAATATGGATCGAGCCTATGGGGCCGAGGATGCCTGCCGTTTTGTAAAACGCTTGGATTTCGATCCCGCCCCCCGCTCCGAAGACTGGTAGCCGGATTCGCCGGAATCCAGCCGGTATAGCGATAAATCGTCCAAATCCGGTCGGGGCATGAGACCGTATTGAATCTTGCAAATTCAGCTCCCATGCAAGCAATCCGGCAGTCGCTGAACTTTTCCGTCCTTATCTACGCAAGCCAAAGTGGTCTCCCCTTCCGCAAGAAGATCTTCTCCGCGAAACAATTGATAGGCATGTTCGATTTTGACCGAAGTGGTCCGGCTCACCGAGGTCCGCAACGTCAGCAAGTCGTCAAACTGAGCGGGTTTGTGGAATTTGATTTGGGCTTTGCTGATGACCAAGAAGAATCCATTGTCTTCGATCTCCCGGTAACTCAAACCTTGAGAACGAAGCAACTCCACCCGGCCTTCCTCAAAGTACAACAGAAAATGGCCATGATGAAGAAACCCCATACGGTCGGTTTCCGAGTAACGAACACGAAATTGAATTTCACCCGTGACCATTGGGATTCTTTCCCGATTTCACTGCTTAGCGGATGGGTCCAATACGAGTGAGGGGATAGTAAACGACCAATGCCCTTCCCAACATCAGCCGCTCCGGAACAAGCCCCCAGGTTCGGCTATCGGAACTGGCCGGGCTGTTGTCTCCCAGGACTAAATAATGACCGGGTTGAACATACATGGTGCGAATCTCAAGATTTCGTAGCGGATCCCACTTTTCAGGATTGGCCCAAAAGTCCCATTTGGCGGGATCTTCGTGCGGCCGGGGAAAATTGGCGTCGGATTCTTGAGGCCTTCGGGCAATGGTGTAATAGGTATCCCGGTAGAGAGACAAGTGATGGACCTTAATGGCTGCCCCTTTGCTGCCAATATTGGCAGGTTTCAAATCATTTTCCGTGGGACCGATGTTAACAAACCTCCCTTGGTCTTTGTCATAATGCCAAGCTGCTTCATAGGGGGTGCCATGCCCAAAGGGAAGGCTCCGGTTCACCCAAACCGTGAGACGCTGATCAAAATTGGCAAACCTAATCTGGTATGTCCCCGCAGCGTTGACCGATGTGGGTTTGCTTCCCAATTCCTTGGTTCCGATCTTATCGTCGTCCGAGACTCGAAAGAGAGTGCATATGCCGGTTTCTAAATCCCAACGGGCTTGAAAGCGGTCCACGCCATGGGAAAGTTCCACCCAGAATTCACCCGTAGGATCGTCGACCGTCAATTCGAAATCCAACATCAGATCTCCGACCCAATTCTGTTCCTTATCCAAAAAGCGGGTTTCTCGGAAACTTTCAAAGCTGTTATAGGCTAAGAAATCCGTGATTAATTTGGGAGAATGAACTCGTTCCTTGATCTTTTGAATTTGGACGTCGTAATCCAAAGAACCTTCTTCGGGCCAATCAAAAGGACGCAAGATATGCCGATAATTCAACCATTGGACTTCTTGTCCGGAGCCATCATGAGAAAAACCCTTGTTGTCATCAGAAACCCAGGCGGATTTCGGTGCTCCCGCCCAACGGGGAGGCAATACCCCTTTAAGATCTTTTGCTTGGTAATCGTTGTTGTAAACAATCCTTCGCAGAGCCATCATGGCTTGCGGTTTCTTGCGGATGATAGTGAATTGGCCTTTTCGAAAAGACTTAAGGGCTTCTTCGTTATCCTGGTACATGTAAATGTCATCCCATAACTCCAAAGGGTCGTCCGGCCGTGGTTCATTGGGATAATCCAGGTTTTCATTGAAAAACAATTGGCCAAAGAAAATCGCAATGGTCTCACCGGCCAACCCCAACAACCGCTTGATGTAGTTGGTAGGAATCTGACCTTTGAGCGGCTCTTCCGGGTAGCGGAACACCACCACGTCAAAGCGTTGCGGATTGGACAATCCACTGTCGTAGATATATTTGGCTACCAAAACCCGATCGCCGCTTCCCGGTCCGCAACCGGTTGCAAAAACCGTTAGGCCCACGAAAAGAACGAGTAATATTCGAAACCGTTTTTTCACGGCTGCATGTCTCCCCTAAATTCCAAACGAATATGAAACCGGCAATTGGGACAGGTACAACCCGTTACTTTTTGCTGCCCTCTTCCCTGGTCCTCTACTTCTTGACTGGCGTTTACAGTGAATTGATATTGGCATTTCTGGCAAGTAATGTCTTTGTGGTACCCCAACAAAGTTGTTGCCATGGACCCAGTCGGAATAACAAAGGCTTCGGCAACAAATGTTTTCAGCAAAAGGACCAACACAATCACAAAAACGACTGTTTCCACCACTTCCCGGAAGCTATCCCGGGGAGAATCCGGAGCTTTCTTCTTCGATTTGGAGGTTTCCTCAACCTTAGCCGGCCCGGGACTTGCGGATCTTTTTTTGCGAATAAGATTGGCAGGATTCTGGGTTTTTTCACTGGCCATTCAAAACTCCTGAGGCGCTGTGGAGCAACAACGCTTGGGGCATTTCATTTGCAGTTTAGGATTCTTGTTATTAGGCAGGACTGTTAATTCATATTGCCATCCGAATATGGTAACAGGTTCTCCCTGGAAAAGGAAATCCCTACTCCCCTGATTGTAAAAGCTCCCCCGTTCAATATTCGTTGGCAATCCTAATACATTTTGACTGGGAAGGAATTACCCGGCCTAAGATTCATCATCTTCCAAAACCGCCAGAAAGGCTTCTTGTGGGATTTCTACCTGTCCTACCTGTTTCATACGTTTTTTACCAGCTGCTTGTTTTGCCCAGAGTTTTCGCTTCCGAGTAATGTCCCCGCCATAACATTTCGCTGTCACATTTTTCTTCAATGCTTTGATGGTTTCCCGAGCGATAATGCGGGAACCGATAGCGGCTTGAATGGCAATATCAAAGAGGTGCCGGTCTATTTCACTGCGAAGTTTTTTCACCAGCTTGCGAGCCCGCCGGTCCGCAAAAGCCCGGTGGACAATCGTTGACAACGCATCCACCCGATTTCCGTGGACCAGCACATCCAACCGCACCAGGTCGGCAGGACGATAGCCGAGAATATCATAATCCATGGTGCCATAGCCATGGGTGACCGATTTCAACTTGTCATACAAATCGTAAATCACTTCCGCCAACGCCATCTCATAAACCAAAATGGCCCGTTGCGGGCTCAGGTACTCGGTCCGAATATACACCCCCAGCCGTTCCGAACAGAGTTGCATGATGTCCCCGATATTTTCCGACGGGACCAGAAAATTGATGCGGACAAAAGGCTCGCGGAATTCTTCAATCTGGCCGGCATCCGGGACATCTTGGGGATTGTTAATGGTAATCGTTTCGCCTTTGCGGGTAAGAATCTCATAGGTCACGTTCGGAGCGGTTTGCACCAGCTCGATTTGGCATTCCCGTTCTAAGCGTTGTTGAATGATCTCTCTGTGCAAGAGTCCTAGAAAGCCGCAACGGAAACCAAATCCCAACCCCTCACTGTTCTCCGGCATAAAGGAAAAGCTGGAATCATTGAGATTCAGCTTTTCCAACGCATCCCTGAGAGTCTCAAAGTCTTTGTTCTCCACCGGATACAAACCACTAAAAACCATCGGCTTAGGTTCTTTGTAGCCGGGAAGAGGCTCTGCGGTCGGAGTAAACGCATCAGTAACGGTGTCGCCGATATGGACATCGGCCAATTTCTTGATGGAGGCCATGAAATAGCCAACTTGGCCGACGGAAAGTTCTTCACAAGGGATTAACTGGGGACGGAATTGGCCCAGCTCAGTGATCTCATATTCCTTGCCGCCGCGCATCATGCGAATTTTCTGGCCTTTGGTTAACTTCCCTTCCATGACCCGTACATAAACCGCGACCCCTTTGAACGAATCGAAGTGGCAATTGTAGACCAAGGCTTTGGTGGGATTGTCGATCTTTCCCTTAGGAGGTGGGAATCGAGTGACAATAGCCTCAAAGATCTCTTCAATGCCAATCCCTGCTTTTGCGCTGGCTTGGATGACTTCTTCCGGATCAATATCCAATGCCTGCTCCATTTCCGCCATGACATCAAAAGTGCGCGCATGAGGCAGGTCAATTTTGTTGATCACCGGGAGGATGGTCAAATCGTGTTCCATTGCCAGGTAAGCGTTGGCAACGGTTTGGGCCTGGACCCCTTGAAACGCATCAACCAGAAGGATAACTCCCTCACAAGCCGCCAGACTTCGCGACACTTCATAGCCAAAATCAACGTGGCCGGGAGTGTCGATAAGATTAAGTTCGAATTTTTCTTTGTTGTGTTTGTAATAGATGGTAACGGGGTGCATGCGGATGGTAATTCCACGTTCCCGCTCCAGGTCCATTCCATCCAGAACCTGGTTGCGGAATTCCCGTTCAGTGATTGCCTTTGCTTTCAATAAGAATTGATCGGCCAAGGTGCTTTTGCCGTGGTCGATATGGGCGACGATGGCAAAATTTCGAATATTACTTGGTGGAGTGGCCGAATCCCCGGAGTTTGGTGTTTTTGCCATCTTTTTGGGAGGATATAGCTCTCTGATCCGAATGAAATAACCATTTAAAGCAGCACTTAAAGGTGCCTGTCCCTTTATTTGCCACGCCAACTTGAGTGCTGCTTCCGTGACTTAGGAAGTTTATCAGATTGGGGTGTAACTGAATAGAGGAGCCGATAGGGAGGGGCTCCACCATGGAAATTGACATCCTCTTTGAAGATAACCACTGCTTAGCAGTCAACAAACCAACCGGGATTCAAACCCAAGGAGTTCCGGGTGGAACCCTCTCCTTGGAAACTCGTGTGAGGGACTATCTTCGTGAGAAATATAACAAGCGGGGAAGGGTTTATCTCGGTATTCCTCATCGCTTGGACCGGCCGGTTTCCGGGGTAATCTTGTTCGCCAAGCAGACGAAATCTGCCCAAAGACTGGCCGAGCAATTTAATAACCGCCAAGTCACCAAAATCTATTGGGCTTTGGTAGAAGGAAAAATTGTTCCGGAGAATGGTGAATGGATTGATTGGATCCGGAAAATCAAAAACGAAGCCCGAGTCGAGATCACCAAGAAAGATGTGGAAGGAGCAAAAGAAGCCAAGCTAAATTACCGGTGCTTGCAATACCAGAATGGGAATTCACTCTTGGAAATTGACCTGATCACCGGAAGGATGCACCAGATACGCGTTCAAGCATCAAGCCGGGGTTTTCCGATCTTGGGCGACAAACTCTATGGCGGGAAACCACCACTTCAAAACCATGAGATTGCTTTACACGCCCGAAGTTTACAGTTTCTGCATCCCGTTCGGTTTGAGCCGATAACGGTTACTGCACCTTTGCCGGACTTTTGGGAGGAGTTTAGTCTTTCAGGTAGCCCCCAATCCGACTATTTTGATTACAAATTCTGATCTTTATCTTCGCTAATCGGGTTCCTGGCAAAGATCCAGTCTTCCACTGGATTGCCCTTCACCAAGTGTTCTTCAACAAAGTGAAGAATCCGGTCTTGTGTCATTCCCTGATACCAAGTCCCTTCGGGATAAACGACCATTGTCGGCCCATCTTGGCATATTCTCAGACAGCCCACCTTGGTGCGGTAGCATCCTTCAGGTGTCCCGATAAGGTTGGCATTTTTCAGGGTTTGTTTTAATTTGTCCCAGGCCTGTTGCCCGTCCTCCGGGGTACAACAGGTCGGGCCGGTACATAAAAATACATGCCGCTGGTAGCAGCCGATTCCCAGCTTGGCGGCGGTGGCTTGGATTTCTGGTTTATTGGATTCCATGGTAGTCTCTGAGATTCGAAGTATACCTTTTAGTATACAAGATGATGACTACCGCGAGATACCCATCAATCCACCCGATGAATAACCCATCCACTAGCAGCACCATTTTGTGAGTTCTTGTATTCATACCGTTTGCCACCCAAATCCCATGACCAGGGATTCTTCTTTGCTACATAAGGGAAGGATTGGCCCGAAGTCATTGGTATGATATGCACATCGCCGTCCCATGGATCACAGATACTTGCGTATTTTTTGCCGGCAAAGGAGTTAACCGTATCTACCAAAACAAAATGGGCTCCCCCCGCATTCCACCCAACGTGCAAAATAATGGGATGCCCACGCAGCAATCCGGTGACCCCTCGACCGGAGAGGCTGCTCAGTTTTACCAAAACATTGTCGGTTCCCAAGGAATCAGTGATAGCATCAATTACTTTGTTGCCTCCCACATTCTCACATTTCCATTTCCCGACATTCAATTGATTCAAGGTTTTGGCCAATTGAAAACCGTTGGAATAAGCCGTACCGTCATATTTTGTTCCGGAGACTTTGCTATAAACCTTGTAGATTTGTTTTTCCTTGTATAAAAATTTTCGGGTCGGGCGGAATTTGTTGATTTTAAAAACCGCCATCACTGAACAAGAAATCCAGCAGGAATTAAAATTCTCTAGAGCATGGACTAAATGAACATCGCCAAATCGAGTAAAACAGGTAAACCAAGCC
>CAZPPD010000087.1:0-12045 GCA_964588185.1 uncultured Alcaligenaceae bacterium
GGATAATGCCAGCCAGTATCCTTTCCGGACAGCGGATTCAAGATTTTTACCATTCTCCGGAGAAATCCGTCGGGCGAACGCCTTGGCCCAGTTGCGCACCTGAGGATTGTTCATCATCAACAAGGCTTGAGGGGCAATCGTGGTGGTGGGCCGTTTGCCGACTCCAGTGAGAGCTTGCGGGGCATCGAAGATTTGCATCATCGGGATTAGTTTGCTCCTCTTCACTGTGAAGTAGATGCTTCGCCGCTTACTGGCTTCGTCCAAGGTTCCGGGACCAAACATTTTTCGATCCAAGACCCCGCTAACGGCCAACAAGCTGTCGCGAATAATTTCCCCTTCCAACCGGCGAGGATTAAAGCACCAGAATTTCTTGTTATCCGGATCTATTTTGGCTTTAACAGGGTCGAAGTTTGAACTCACCCGATAGGTTGCCGAGGTCATGATTAACTTGTGGATGGGCTTAAGCCGCCAATCATTCTTAATCAGCTCGTTAGCCAGGAAGTCTAATAATTCCGGATGCGTGGGCGGGGCCCCGCGCTTGCCGAAATTGCTCGGCGTGGCCACGATGCTCCGACCCAAGTGATGTTTCCACAAGCGATTGACGATCACTCGGGCCAAAAGATTGCCGGCACCATGTTCAACATCGGTAATCCAATTAGCTAAGCCGACGCGGCGATAGGAGGTTCGCCAACCTTTGGGCGGGGTTGATTTCCAGCGTTTTTCTACCATGGGAGATTTCATGAGCACTTGCAGGAAACCCGGGTCGGCAACGCCTTCCTTGTTGTTTGGATCTCCTCTGCGCAAATAATAGGTTTTCTCAAAGAAGTCTTGTCCTTGGGTGTGTAGCCGCACCGCTTTTAACCCTTCGGTGGCGACGAGGACTTTGCGAATGTCCTTCTTGGGAGCCTTTGCTAAATGATCTTCTATCTTTTGGTGAAGATTCTTCCCTTCGGAATCCACTGTCTTTCCAAACCACTTGATCAATTGGCTTTGTTGTTGTTGGGATCGTTTACTATCAGGTAAAGCCAGGATCGAACGAATGGTCTGAGGCATCCCCGGTCCCTGGAGCGCCAGTTTGTCTTTTCGCGTGGTCAAGGAAAAGCGAGGCCGACCGATACTGTGACTTACGTTGTTTTTGAACTGCAGGGTGAAAGTCAGAATTGAACCATCCGGAAATCCAACTGGTTTCTCCAGTTCAAACACAGCCGCATGATCCATTCCGAACTGCGGGTCCACCGCCCAACCGGAAGTTTTATTCTTGTCGATGGCCGCCCGGATTGGGAGGCCGCGTTGTTCATAAGTTGCCCGAGGGTTAATCAATTTCACGGCCATTGGTTTTGCTTTTCCGGACTTCGGTTTGATGGTGACGCGAAAATCGGTGAGAGCAAAGTTTCCATTTTTCGCTCGCCCGGGCCCTTTTTTAACAAACGATGGATGACTGAGTGCCTCTAACCGAATTGCCGTAATTCCTGTGCGGTCCGTTTCCGCAGTAATGGTGTAAGTGTCATTGCGCGGGTTTTTGCCGGTAACAAGGATGGAACCGTCGGCTTGCGGGAGAAACTTGGCTCCGCCGGCAGACTTCGCGTTTAGCGAATCTAAAATGATCCAGGAAAACGTGGGGTTGTTTTTCTCCCAAGCGGCCAATCGCCCCGGCAGTATTTCCTTCTCGTAACTTTCCAGAGCGTCTACCAATGGTTGATGTTCCCGATTAAAAGCCGCTTTATTCTGGGCGTAGCTCTCCGCATTAAATTCCAGCTCCATCCGGGCCCGAATGGTGGTGGTAAAGGTCGACAACATTCGGTAGTAATCCGCCTGAGGGATGGGATCATATTTATGATCGTGGCAGCGGGCACAGCCAATGCTGAGGCCCAACATGGCAGTCCCAATTGTGTTCAGCTTGTCATCCATTTCGTCGTAGCGATGTTTTTCGACTTCATTCTTGGTGATCTGCGTACTGTGAACCCCCGCGGCTAAAAATCCTGTTGCCATGTTGGCCAGATTACTATCCGGTTCCAATTCATCTCCGGCAATCTGCCAGCGAACGAAAGTGTTGTAAGGTAAATCCTGGTTGAAAGCCTTGATGACAAAATCGCGGTAATGGTAGGCGTAGGGCCGGTCGTAATCGTGTTCAAAGCCGTGGCTTTCGGCGAACCGGGCTAAATCCAACCAGTGCCGGGCCCAACGTTCCCCATAATGGGGACTTGCAAGAAGTTTGTCGATCAGTTTTTCGTAAGCGTCTGCGGAATCGTCATTTTGGAATGCTTTGACTTCTTCCGGAGAAGGAGGCAAGCCTGTCAAATCAAAGTAAGCCCGCCGGATGAGATTGCGCTTGGGGGCTTCAGGATTAGGCTTGATCCCGGCTTTATCCAGATCGGCCAAAATAAACTGATCCACGGGATTTCGGCACCATTTTCGATTTTTGACTTTAGGGGGACTGACGGAGCGTAAAGGACGGAAAGACCAAAATTGTTTCTCTTCCGGATCGATTTTTCGCTCCGTCCAAGAAGGGCCGGACTCTTTACGAGCCACCAAGGGATCATCAAAGGGGGCCCCCAAGTCAATCCATTTGGCGAGCAAATCGGTTTGTTGTTTCGTGAGTTTTTTGCCGCTCTCCGGCATGAAGGGTTCGCGTTGCCGCGTCACTAGTTTGTACAATAAACTTTCTTTTCCCTTGCCGATAATCACCGCTGGTCCGCTACTTCCTCCTTTTAGGAACTCCTTGCGAGAGGTGAGATCGAACTCGCCCCTGGTTCTGCGGCCGCCATGACAACGAACGCAACGGGACATGAGAAGGGGTTTGATCTCCTTTTTAAATACCGCTAAACCTTTTGCCATTTTCTCCGCATGATCTTTGCCGAGCACTTTCTTTGTTTGCTTTTTCTGCTGAGCAAAACTGCTTCCGACGAATAGCAGGAATAACACCGGGATTAAAAACATCCGGTTGAGACTGTTTATGGTATTTGTCATCGAAATTCCCTGAAGATTTATTGGCAGGATTTAAAAGGAAAGTAATATTCAGGATAATTTCTAAAGGGGATAAAAGGCAAAGGGAATTGTAGGAAAAATTGACGACAAACGAAAAGAAGGCGGTACACCCGGGGGGAATGAGAATGAGTTTGGTGGTGAACCAAAACCTCAAAGAGGTTTTCTAATTTGCAGGATGCGGCTCAATTTCAGTTCCCTTGGGTTGGAAAACCCCCGTTGGGGTTTTAATATTTTCGATTCGTTTTGCCAGGGTGCGCCGCATTCGCGTTGGATAACGGCTTCGCCGTAAAAGAAAATCCCGAATTACGGGAGTATTTCGCAACGTTGCCAATCTAATGTTTCCAAGGTGTGCCGCATTCGCGGCGACCTTGGGCTTTGTTGGATAATGGCTTCGCTGTAAAGAAAATCCTGAATGTAAAGTATCCCATTCTCCCGGTTAAAATTAGCGACTTTCTCCCGGTGGTGGCGGAAGCTTCAGTTTCCCCGCATTTTGATTGGCTTGCAAACTCACCATTCGGGCCAACAAAGCATGAGTCTCCCGAAATTCCGGACGATTGGTTAGAGCCCTATACCGGGGTTCCGCCGCAATCGAATTGAAGCGGTCCAGATAGCCCTTGAGAGCCCCATTCGGCAGGGGAACGTTTGGATTGTAGACTTGGGGCGGCAGAGCCAAATATTGCTGCCACTGTTTGTCCAGTACCGATTGCAGTTTCAAAGATGCAGTTGCCAATTGTCACCGGAGGATTTGTTCTTGCTGTTGCGGAGTTACTTCTGGCTGCACTTTAGGCGGATTTTCAGGATTCGGAGCTGCATTTCCGGTATAGGCGAGAACCTGTTGCATCAATTTGGTTGCTGAAGCCGGGACCGTTCCCTGAGGTTGTCCCGGGCGCGGGGCATAATAGGCATTGGTGGAACGTTGGTCGGGTGAAAGTACTGCTCCGTCAATGGAGACTCCCGCAAATAATCCTCGACTCCGCGAGTAAGACAAGATTTCGGCCCGTAACTTTCCGTCGGTTGCTGCTGCAGCTTGGCGGCCAATCGGCCCGGCGGCCACTGAAACATCGCCGCCGATGGTAAACTTGCCGCGCATCAAACCGGTCACACTCTTTTGCGACATGAACACCAAGACTACATCCGTAGCCTGAACCCCCGCCTGAAAACCAACGCTGCCACCGGTCAGTTTCACAAAATAGGGACCCTGCCAGTCTCCGTTCTTATTCTTGGCAATAACCACGCCTTTTCCATGACGCACCCCGACGATAAAACCTCCCTTGAGAAGATCGGGAATGATGGCGATGCCGTGGGCTTGTTTCAGAAGGCTCCGAGGGATTCCTCGGGCGGGAATTCTCATGATCTCATTCAAGGTCTGCGAGGCGGAATAAACAATGTCGTCTTCCACCGTCTGTGCCAATCCCTGATTTTGTGCGAATCCCTGATTTGAAAGGAAAATAAGAAAGGATACTACCAATGAGGATTTCCATACTGCTCGCATCAGGCACTCCTTGCCGGATTGGTTTATGCTGGATTGGGACCACAAGGGTTGCGATTATAACTCGTCCCCCCAAATACACGCAATGTCGCTTAGCTGGTGTTACCCGTCATTTTCTACCACAATTTCCACACCATCGGAAAAAGTTTTCAGCGGGCTGGCATCCCCAGTGATTTTCCCAATGGGATTCGAAGGACTGGCCATCATGGGCGTGTCATCACTGGATGCGGGGGTGGGCCCAAAGAGGATGCAAAAGGCTTGTCCGGGAGGCCAATAAGCCAATTCTCCGACTTCCATGTTGGCACGAGCACCACTTTCTTCGCTCCGTTTGATGGGAGTCTTGAAATAGAATTCGTCCCCCCATTTATTGCCGCGCCCCTTGATGGGAAGGGCTGCTGCGATATCGGTAGCGGTGGGAGAATCGTTAAGTTCTGCTTTAAATTCCACCCCTTCAATCTTGATTCGTATTTGCTGAGCCATTACGTCCTCCTCGAAATTCTGGATCTTCGGGCTGCTGAAAAGTTAATGTACGATTTCTAAAGCGGAAAGCTTAATTTCCGACCGGTCTTAAAGGAATCGCTGAATTCTTGGGAAGCAAGCAACTAATTCCTGCTTTCTTCATCCGAGGAGGTTCTGGCTGCTTCCCAACCAATCATGGCTTTCTTTCGGGCTGGTCCAAATAGATAACTGCCGAAAATACCCGTCTTGCGGATGACCCGGTGACAAGGGATCAAAAAGGAAACCGGGTTTTTGCCCACGGCATTTCCTACTGCCCGAGAAGCTGCTGGTTTTCCAATTCTTTTGGCGATCTCTTCATAGGATGACAGATAACCAGGGGGAATATCAATTAAAGCCTTCCAAACTTGGATCTGGAAATTCGTCCCCTTGAGCAAAACCGGAATTGGAGTTCCATTGGTTTGTCTGGAGAATATCTGCCGGCCGATGGATTGAACCTTTGGTTGGTCTTCAATGATGTTCGCCTGCGACCAATTCTTTGTAAGCCGAGAAAGGAAATCCTGGGATCCGACATTCGTTACAAATTCCAATCCGCAGATTCCTTTGCCGGTGATTGCTAACAAGCAATCCCCAAAAGGAGACTCCACTTTTCCATACCTAACTTCCAATCCATATCCGTGGGTTTTATATTCGCCGGGAGTGACCGATTCGACGGCCACAAAAAGATCATGTAACCGACCCGGACCGGATAAACCGGATTCGTAGCTTGTTTGCAAAATTGTCTGACACTCCTGAAGTCGCTTTTTGGCATATTCCACAGTGAGGAATTGGAGGAAACGCTTGGGGGTGATCCCAGCCCAACGGCGGAAAAGGCGATGGAAATGGAATTCGCTCAAGTGGACTTGTTCGGCGATTGCTTTTAAGTCCGGTTGCCGCTGGAAATTCTTCTCAATGAAATGGATAGCTTTTTCGATCCGTTGGTAATCGCTCAGTGCCATCGCTTTCCCTCTCTTTTTTGGCCGTCACACCAAGATAGAAAAGGAAGCGAGTGAACTCCACCCGATTCTTGCTATTCAATGCTTTCAGGATGCTTTGCGAGTATCCGCTGGAGGAGAAGGAAGTGGTCCTTTCGCGGGAGAATTGTCATCGTTTTCAGGAGCAGTGGATTCCGTTCGTTTACTCCTCAGGTAGGCCAGTAATTCTGCCATTCCGTGTATAGCGTGCATAGTTTCTCGGAAATAGATTTCATTCCCGGCAGCGTTTTCGGGGGATAGCGGTAAGGATTTGGTTATATGGTCTCCAACCCGCTTGCTTAGTGTTTCCCATATTTCATTTTGCTTTCCACATCCTGCGAAACGGGACAGCGAAACCAATAGCTCTCCATAAGACCACAGGCGAGCTTCTTTGTGGTGTTTGACGACCCAAAATGGTTGTACCGGATATATGGAAACTTTCGAAGACCGTTTACATAAATCCAACGCTTTTGTCATAGAAACGATATCCAGTTTATCGACATAGCCATTCACACTGTAGAATCCCGAAATCGTTTTCAGCGCGGTTTCTTCCAATTGGTTTTTGTCGCAATTCGATTCTAATAATCCATTCAAGATATAACATTGATGCACCAAATCGATCCTTTTGTTTTTGAACTCATAGCCCCAACCAACCGGTTGTATAAAAAGTCCTATTATCCAATCCGTTATTTCTGAAACCCTTCCAGTCAATTTGCTCCTAATATCCCCTGATGCTTGATTCAAAACACCAACCCACCGGGCAATAGCATTTGTGATGGGCCTTTTTGTATTGGGAGAGAATACAGGTACTTTAACACTTCCGAACTTTGTTCTTACCTCCTCCAAATAGGGATATTCTGCTAACCAGGAAAGCGACTTTTGCACCAAGTCTTTTTCAACATGGCGGCGATTATCAAGAATTCCCTGGGTAACAATACATGAGGTTACCAGAAACGGCTCAAACTTATCTGTGTTCTCAAATGCGAATCTCAATCCCCAACATAATTGCTCTGGGTCCCGGGAAAGATTCATTTCCAGTAATCGTTCCAAACTATTTCCCAGTAATGTATCATACTTTGAAGACGATATGAGTTCTTGTTGATAGGCTATGGCTAAACTGGACAAGAACTTTCCTTCCGCCATGGCATGCATTTGCGGTTCCCGGCAATAATAATCTGAACTGATCCCACTCAGCGATTGATAATCCTCAAGGGACTTTATCACTATATTCCTTAACCTAGATGCCAGACTTCTAGACACCATGGAATGGTCCTGCTGGTTCATATGTTAATTGATATTTAAATGGATAATATTATGCTATCTTGACTGTGAATGGTTCCCGGGGCGATGGGAGAACGGTATGGTTTTCTCCAAAATTTGTGCACAACTTGCCGCCTGCAATATCGACATTACTCCAAATTCGCAGAGCTGGTTTATCCCTGCCGGTGTGACGGAAAAAGATCTACTCTTCCTTATTCCCGGCCGATTGTCTACTCAAGAGGGCTTGCGGTTGAATATGAGTTTTTTGCCACCAATCAATGACCTGGGCCTGAGTCCAGGATTCCGAGCCTGGAAGTCGGTAATGTTTGACCGCGTCCACTAAGTCTGCAAAGTTAATGTCCGGGTGATTCATAATGACATTATGGCCTTGTGTTCGATAGCGGCAGTCTCGCGTTTGCAGGCCATAAATAAAGTCGCTGGTCGGCGGAGAAACAGTTGCATCTACTGAAATGTGGCGGGCGGAGGCAATCAGCTTGCCTGGCCGAGCCTGATTATCTTCGACGACTAATGGCCGGAAGGGGAATAAAGCATTTCTGGATAGGATCTCCGTGTATGTCAAACCCGCTTGCTCATGCCAAACCAAATCCTCTTGGCCAAAGAAATTTCCCCCATGGCAGGAGGCTCCGACAATCGCCGCCGAGACTTTGTCTGCAGCCTTTCGGATAGCTTGCAAATCCGCAGTCCCATGTTTTTGCAGATTGCGATAATGAAACCCGATTTCGTGTCCCAAGGAAACGATATCCGCCATTTGTGCAGGATTTGCGGTCGTGGCTAGAAAATACCAACTCGCCGCTACCTGATTGCTTCGTTCCCATGTAATCAGCCGGTTCCAATCCTCCGGACTAACCGGGCGGTCGAAGTCATGGCGAACGGTTGTCACACTCCTCATTCCATTCGGCCACGGTTCAACAGTGATCATGGGCCGGCCGGATTGGCGGCAAACCTGAGCCATGGCCAACAAAAGCAGGTAATCGAGGTTTTCGCCCTGGCGTTCACCATCCATGAATTTGACTGGGTGCGGGGTCGGTGCTGCTGCCAATCGCCGGGCGATCAAGTCAAACACGGGAAACGAGGAAATCAGAAAATTGCCGCGTTGGGTCAGCAATGTTTGTGTGTATTCGTTCCCGACGATGGCGAGGATGTCTTGCGGGTTTGGCCGAAAAGTATTTCCCCGTTCCATCGAGGAATGGATTGGAGAAGCCACAGGAACTAATGCATTATTGTCCGCGGTATATAGCACGGTTGGTTCCAGAGAAATTTTCCAGCCACAGTTATAGCCATCCAGCAAGGAAGTCAGTTGCCGGCGGAGATCAGCATTTACCACCCAGCTTTGGGATAATTGTCCGGAGGTTAGTTTTTGGTGTTGGATTTCGAGTTTGTGGGCTAGGGGTTCCGAGATTGGTCCTTCCATTTCTACACTGTCGGGAAGTTTTTTTAGCGCGTCCAGGTTTTCGATTATCAAGGAATGGTTTTCACTTCGGCATAGGAACACCAAAACCGGCGGATCCTGTTTTAATCGGCTGGAGAGATCTTCCTGGAAGCAGGTCTCATAGCCAATCAAACCATACATTTCCAAGTAAGATTGAATTCCGTGGGAAAAATACGGATTTCCGGTTTTTTGCCTTAATTGCCGCAACTCCTCCCGGTTTGGCAGGACAACGAGGCATTGGGGACTGGTAACCTTTTTCGACCGGCTGATTTCATGAGCTACCGATTTCGGCGATTCCATTTTTGGCTTCTCCGCAATCGCCCAGAACATTTTGCTCAGGTCCGGGGAAAGGAGGCCATTTAATTGCAACTCGCTATTGATCAGTGACTGGAATCCAATGGCGTAGGGGGCAGTTTTACGGAAAGATTTATTCCATTCCGGGGGCAGGAAATCGAGGAAGTATCGGAAACCGCGAAATTCAAGGATGTGCAATCCCGCCTGCTTTAAATGAGTTTCCAATTCCTCCGGCGAATAGGTAAAGCGAACCCTGGAGTTTTTCAGTTCTACTTTTGCGTCTTTTTCGGTCGGATGAAGGCTATTGAATGACGCCAGGAGAATTTTCCCCCCGGGTGTCAGAGCTCGTTCGAGGTTAGCTAAGGCTCGGTCCAAATCTTTCAGGTAATTGGTGACTGCCCCAAGGGCGACAACATATTCAAAATCCCGAAGACTTGCGGGCAGGTCATGGAGGTTTGCTTGAATCCATTCGATGTTTGCATTGGGGTAGCGTTGTTTTCCTGCCTCGAGCATTTTGGGGGAGAGGTCCACGGCGGTGATTTGACAACCCAAATTCAGAAGTGAAGGTAATTCTCGGCCCGCTCCGGAACCCGCTACCATCACCCGAGCCCCTTTTGGCACCAATTCTTCCAGCCAGGATTGTTCCAAGCGATCGGTATACTGCTGGATGGGATAGGTGTCCCAAATCTGAAAATAACGGCCGGCCAAATCGTCATTGGCTGCCATTTCCGCTTGGTCATTCTGCTGGAGGTGGTGCAATCCTTCCGGGACCCAGGATCCACCGGATTGGTTTTCATCTAAAACGCGCAAGCGATCTTTCCTCCGAAATAGGAATCATTAGTGGGCAAGCCAAAAAAGAGCAGACAAGAGCCGGTACCATTCCCATCAAATAACCGAGCACCTTCCAGGCGGCCTTGGTCCCATGCTCCTGAGGAACCACGCCTCAATATGGGTTCCGGACACGCTTCCCAGGAATAGGAATAAAGGTTATCGGTTCTTAGGATGCCAATATCCCAGTCACTCCCCTTTGCACAGCCGTTATAGAGGAGATAGAACCTCTTATTCTTGGATTCTGTCTGTACATATAAGCTTGGATTTGCTTGAGCCAGGGAGTCCCAACAATCAGAACCGGGAGTGTAGATCGGCTTGCTTTCGTTTAATGGCGTCCAGGAAAGTCCATCTTCTGAAATTGCCGCGTAGATATTGAAAAATCGTTTACTGCCTTCAAAAACCATGATCCAATCATCATCTATTTTGGTGACAAACGGCAGCCCCATGCGGCGAATGTTATAGGACTGGCAAGTTAGTATCGGGCCGGTATTATTTTTCACCCAATGGATACCATCTTTACTGGTAGCATAGTCAAAACCTATTTCCGTATCCGGGGAATAATAGAGGATATAATCTTGAGTTCCCCGTTGAATAACACTTCCTAGGCAAGCATAGTTTTGATCCGCAAACACAGGCTTCGGTTCACTTTGCCAGTAGATGCCGTCCCGGCTTACCGCCCTGCCAATACGAGTTACACCACTATTAGGGATGGGTGCGCTACGGCCGTTATAGAACAAAACATAATCCCCAGTTGGTTGCCGAATTGCTTTACCGGCTGGATCAACCAAAACAGAAGGATCTCGAATACCAAAAACATTCCATTCCGAATTTCCAACCAGCAACCCCTGCTCCAGGTGTTTCTGCAGCTTGCGTTGACCGGAAAATAACTCGGCGAAATCCATTTCTGAAACCTGATGTAATTGGCTTACTTTTTCTGGACTACGGCAACTAAAGTTCGTTTGGCTAATTGTTCCATATTCTCTGCTTTTTTTGCCACCGATGCCCAATAATAGGTCGGCTGACCGGCATTCGTCTTAAGAAGGGAATCCAACTCGGGATAATCAAAACATTTTTGATGGTCGGGGTTATCCGGATGAATGGCTTGCCTCATGTTTTCGTGAATTACCATGATTCCGCCCGGTTTCAACATCTCCATCGTGTGCCGAAACACCTCAGGAATGTGGGGACGATCCAGATAAAGCAAGCAGCCGAAATAGGAGACCAAATCCAAGGAACCGGGATCTGCTTTTGCATCTTCTATTTTGCTGACATTACATTGCAGATGATTTTCCAACCGGCATCGTTTCGTTAACCAGCGGCATACTTCCATCTGAAATTGTTGGACATCCATAACGGTCATGGAATGACCTTTGGCAGCAAGTTCCGCTGCCATAAAACCATAACCTCCACCAAGATCCATTGCGTTTATTTTTTGCCCTGAAAAATAATCTTCGATGATCTTTTCCAGGATATAGGTTTTCTGATTAGCTCCAAACAGGGAATACAAGAAGGTTTCCCAAGCTTCTTTTTCCAAGTTTACCGACCGTCCATTGCCGTTATATTTAGCATTGCTGTAAGCTTGGCTGAATGCTGAGAAGGAATTGTGAAAATAGGGATAAATACTGGGATAGGAATGACCATTCGGACTGGTTTTTGGGGCTATCCGAATGAATTGTAATTCATCCTTGGTGATCGCCTTTACTTTCATAAAGGGAAAACGCTTTTGAATGGTTTGGCGGCTTAACCAACGGTTGGCTATATTTCGTTTTTCCGACTTAATCCCAATCACAACTTCCGAATTATCACCCATTTCCTGGAACAGGGACAAAATCCAGGAACAAGTAAAATCATTATCGTATAGGGCTGGGAAATCTGGAGTTATAATTGCTCTTTTAAAAGTACTATTTAGAGGTACATAGATGCTGGAATGGTTAGCGGGATCTTGGGAAGGAGTCTTAGATCTGCCCATTACCGAAAAATAGTAGGGATCATCTTGACTTTCAATTTCATATAACCCGTCCAAGGGTAATGGTTCTTTTTCCTGAAAATTGTTGGGGACAAAAACGGCGGTCCTTGCCATTTGGTTTCCTTTTATTTTTAAAGCCCCAAAATTTAAAGCCGGAATTGATAAAGTGGGTGCTTAAGATAACTTGTTTCATAATAGGTTTCAAACGGTGTGATTCTGGCCAAAAGGCCATTTCCCGTCAAGTCAAATCCGCTTTACCTTACTCGGATTACCTCAGCTACCTGAAACCAACAGTTGCCTT
>CAZPPD010000088.1:0-12035 GCA_964588185.1 uncultured Alcaligenaceae bacterium
ATCTGTCCCGAATGGGATCCCACCCCAGTTGCGGTTGAACATGTCCCTGCTCCACCATGATGTCAAAAAGTTCTTTGGCCAACAGTTTATGTCCCGTGATCGTTGGGTGGACATGATCGAGCAACCATTTATCTCCGGTAATCCCGTACTTACTTCGCTCCGTGAAAAATTGGTGGGAATTCACCAAAGGGGTATTGGTCGATTCTGCAACATTTATCATAATCTTTCGCATCTTCGCCAGCATCCGTAAGGGGCAAATGTCCTCTTCAATAGCCCGTTCCAACGATACCTTGGCTTGCGGAAATCTCATCGTCGCCAGGTACCACTGACCAATCTCATAGTGCACCAGGGCATAGCGATCATCTATTTCCCTGGCTTTTTCCAGCAATTGGATTTTTAGATCGGAATTGCTCCGAGGAACTTTGCGATACTGCTCCAATAATTTCTCAAATGTCTCCTTTTCGGATGGGGACAGGTCATTGCGGTGTTCCGACTTAAAGGGAGGCCAGTCCAGATTAGACACAGGACTCATAAATATTAACGGCAACCCGGCTTTGGTGGTGATATGGGCCATTCGCCGTAAATTGTATTCGTAATGCTCTATAACTTTTTGTCGCCATTCTTCGTCCCGGTGATAAGCATCCATGCCGCCTTTGAAATCCAACCAGGCGTCAACTTCCGGGCCTAATTCCGGCCGGTTGGCGGGATTTTCATTTTGATTTGTTAGCGAAAGGTAACCGCTGCGGATCAAATTATAGGACCGTAAGCCGGAGATTTGTTCCACGGGCCAAGATAGGACCGCAGGGGCGTTCTTAATGTGCCCATAGGACCGTTCTTCGAGAATTTCATTATGCCCGGTGCAAATGATGATCATATCTGGATCATGCTGGAGCACTTCCTCCAAAATGGGTACCAGCCGGTAACTAGCGTAAGAAATTCCCCCACAGTTAATCACATCCCAATCTCGGTCCGGTTCGGCTGCTTTCAGGCTAAGTTCCAGCCAGGTGGAGAAAGCAGTATGAATCTCATACGGGCGGCCTTGGACTGTGGAACCCCCCAAAACGAAAATGCGAAACTGGCCTTCGGGCTTGTCCGCCGGGAAAGACTCCGCACAAAAGAATTTCAGCCGGGCAGGCGGGATTTCGTAACGATCCTTTTCTTGGTTGAGGACAAACAACGGATTAACACTGCTAAAGCCGACATAGGGATCATCATAAAACGCAGGCTGCCCCCATCCGCAAAGATGGCAAAGAATTTCCAAGAAAACGAAGGGCAACAAACCAATAAGGATGGCAAAAAACCTAAAAAGGATTCTTTTTGGCAAGGATTTTCGTGGAGGGGATGATTCCTTCTGGTTAACTGGAGTTTCGGAAGGGGAAGAAGACTTTGGCGGAATCATTTGGGAATGGAGAAGGTTAGCTAATGGTGGATGGTGGATTCTTTATCTTATCAGACTGTAACGGCCTCAAATTAGTCCCAAATAAATACTTTATTCTTTACTTCCCCAGAGCGGTACTCGGCTCTGCCCTGGGCTGGTTTTGTTTTGTCCTTTCGGGGCTCTTTCAATTCTTTTAGCTTACTTCCCCAGAGCGGTGCTCCGCTCTGCCCTGGGCTGGCATTATTTGCCCTTTCAGGGCTTGCCCCTAATCTCCAAAGCACATGACTCGCCCGTCCTGCAGGGAGACAATTATCTTTCCGTCGCGATTGATGGCGATCCCCCAACCGCTCGGAGGTGCGGGCAAATCATGTTGCCAGAGAGATTTTCCCGTCTTCAAGTCAAACGCTTGGATTCCAAATGAGGTTTTGGTCTCCTTTCCCACTCCTTGTCGATTGATACCGGCAACCACAATGGTGTTCTTGGCGACAGCAACGGCGTTGTTTTCCGTGAAGGGCTGCTGCTTCCAAATAGCTTTGGGTTTTTGCGGACTGGACTTGGGATCAACCAATGCGACCAAAACGGTTGGATTGGCAGCCCGGGAATTAAGGCTGTAAACGGCCACAATCCCTTGCGGTGTGGGAATACCGACGCGTTCAATGAAATGGGAATCCTCCTGGCGAAAATATAACGGCAAACCACTTACCTCTACCTTGTTCCCCAAAATATAAAGGTCCTTGCCGGAAAGATTCCCATACCGGCCCGCATGTTTTCCCCGTCGTTGGAACTTGCCGTCGGACATGCGATAGGAAACCACACCGGTCAGGTTTCCACCTTGCATCCAAATGTTACCTTTATGTGCCAAAAGGTGGCCTTGGACACCGGCTCCGCTATCCTCGCTTTCCACCTGATGTCCGGAGGTATTATTTTGCCAGCGAATCTTCCCTGTGATTGCATCCAAAGCGTAAACATGAGTGCCGTTAAAATTGGCGTTCCCGGCGGCGGCATAGACGGTTCCATTGTCGACGAGGACTCCACTTCCGACCGGCCAGGTTGAAATCAGGGACCCAAAGACAGGAATCCGCCGTTCGACCGGAGCCGCTCGAAATCTCCACATTTGCCGTCCGGTTTCTGCCTCCCAGCAGTAAACATATCCGTCTCCGGACCCAACATAAACACGGTAGTAGTCGGTCGCCGGGGGGAATTTGATGGCTCCACCAGTGTAGGCAGTCCATCTTTCCGTACCGGTATTGGCATTCAAAGCTCGGACCGCCCCATCAGATCCACTGGTTATCACGTAGGGTCCGACAGTAATGGGAGCCGCAGCCACGGATTTTCCCGGTGGAGTGAAAGTCCATAATCGCCGTGCTTTTCGAGATACGGCCACAGGGGTTCGCGTCGACCGTCTATTGTCACGGCGATAGGCCGGCCAATCCTTGTCGGTGTGGTCACACTTCTTTTGAATCTCCTTGGAAAATAACTCAAGGCGTTGCACTTCCTTTGCCTCTCGGCCATGAGATAGGTCTCCGGCAGGAACCAGGGAGATCACCCCAATCTGCGTCGAGTCGCAGCGACAAATCCACGGGCCCCAGAAAAACCGCCCATGGGCGATGGTGACACCGTCCTGGCAAGCAGGCCGCATGGGAGAGATTAAACCCATTTTCGGTGTATCGGAGGTGAGATCAAACATAGCGGTACTACCGCCGCGTCCACCGCGAGTAAAAATGGCGTCGACGCAACCGGTAGCTCGAGTGCAGCGGTCCCGGCTGGAAAATTTCGCCAGGATTTTGCCGGTAATGGGATGTAATTTCATACTCGGCGGTGCATTCTTTAGCGGCTGATTCAAGCGGCCTCCGCCAAGGGCATAGACGGCTTCTTCGCGCAGGACAAGCAGGGAATTGCCGGCATCTTTTATGTGCCATAGGTATTTTCCATCTTTGGCAGAGACGGCGACAATGTTTTTGCACATGGGTCCGGCGAAATACAAGCCGTCATCGTTACACTTAACATAGGAAGTGGTGATGAACCCATAGTAAGGATTTTGCGCCGGCGTCAAATCCCCGATGGCAGCCAATGCTTTTGGGTCGGAGGATTTCCAGATCAACTCTCCCGTCTTTGCATCCAAGCAACCAAGGAATTTCTTGTTGCTGTAGAAATAGATGCGGCCTTTACGCAGGCACATGGCTCGCATATCCAGGAAATCATTTTCCTTGTGATGCCAGAGAATCTTTTTGGTCTTGGGATTGATAGCGACAATTGTCCGGCCAAATCCGAATGCGTATTTTGGATACCGCCACCATGGCCAACCGGCACCGCGAAAATCGCTTCGCCATTTGGCGACTTCTACTTTCGGTTCTTTCTTGCCGATTAAGGCGTAGAGCACGCCCTTTTCCAATGCCATCCAGGACCAAACGGGACCATCGGAAATATCATCTGGGATTTTGATTTCATCGCGTGTCTTTCCGGTTTTCGGATCAATTAGCTGGCAGGAAACATCGTCGGCGAAGTAAAGGGTGTCCGGAGTGGCAATCAAGGTGTTGCGATGGCGGAGAAATCCTTCTTTCAGCTTTTGCTTCCACAGTGTGGTTCCGTTGAAAGCGTTCATGCAGATAAGGGTGTTGAGTGATTTCCAGGAAGGCTGTTTGGAGCTGCGATTTCCCCAAAGTTTGAATATTCTGCCGCCGGATATAACGGTCATTTGCGGCATCGCGTCATACCAGGGTTCAGCCATAAACTGGGTCAGGATTGGAGCGCGTGCGACTTGGTCTTGGGATTGCGGATTATTGTCGGGGCCGAGATAAGGATGGCTCCACACATCGGTTTTTGCGGAGAAGGGCATGGTTATTACTTGATTCCCACCATAGAGGGCACCGCCGGGATGAATGACCCGGAGCGCTTCTTTTCGGACCTCGGCATTGTTGGCAACCTATCCTTTTAACAAGGCAAAGTCTGCTAAATCCGTTGCCAGGTAAATCTGCTGAGGGTCTCCTTTGGCGATGTAGACCCGGCTTCCCAACAGCCCCGCTTTGCCGGCAGCCACTCGCGCGGCTTGCACCAGTTTGTCTTGTGATAATTGGACGTAGACGAACAATTCCGATTGGCGAGCCAATTGAATCGGAAAGGAAATATCGGTCTCACCCAGCAAAACACAAATTCCCTTGTTTGGTATCTTGGTCAAGAATTTATTGAGGTTAAATGCTTTTTTCTGTTCTCCACCTGAGACAATATTGGGAAGGAACACCAGCAGGAAGAATGGAAGCAATAGGATGCAAGGTTGTTTTTTGAGGTGAGACATGGGAGACCTCCTACCGGGTGAAGGATCAAATGAATATTGTGAAAGGTAACACGTCCAAGGGATCGAGAATACAAAAAACTGAAAATGGCCTTATCAAATACCTATCTCACCAAGGAATACATCATGGATAAAACACCTTGCCATCCTTTCCGCCTTTTCGCTTCTGTAGTAGCTTTCTTCTACTTGTTCTTGTTACCGCCTTGTCCGGTCAATGCCGGTGGCAATACGAAAAAGAAGGTTATTGCCGGAAAAGCCGATGTGCTGCGCAAGCTGCCAAAAAAGTTTGCAGCATTTCAAGGATATGATTCCGGCAAATCGACTGTGACTCTGCTTATAGAAGGGGAGGAAAAGCCTTCAACCTGGAAAATTGACCCACGAGCAGAAATTAAGGTTCTTGGCTGGTGGGGTAGATTGAGCCAAATTTCCAAAGGAGACCGCGTCTGGGCTTGGTTTGGCGTGGACCGCGGTAAAAAGCCTCGCTCTGTTCTCATGCTGGCGGATGAAATTTCCGAACAGGATATTCATGGCTGGTCCTATTCGATCATGAAAGTGGAAAACCTAGGGGTGACAGCTAAATCCGGCCGGGGCAAAGTGGTTCAGCTTCGTCTTCCGCCAAAGGAGAAGTTTCCTGCGTTGAAGGCCGGTAACAACGTTTACCTGCAAACGGCCGATAAGCAGATCCGGGTTGCACTGACCGAAAAAGAACTGGAAAGGGCTCGGAATAAACAAAAAGACTACCTTCGTACCAAGTGGCTCAAAGAAGGATTGCCGGGAATGGTATCGTTTCTTCACCCTCTAGGTGGGGAGATGGAAATCATGCTGGACCACGAGGGACATCGCTGGGGACGCTACCTAAAGGTTGGAGACAAAGTCACCTTGGAATCGACGCGGGATGATCTTGCTCCCATTCAATCTCGCGTTCGCCGAGTGGAACCTTGGCGGGAATTTACCCGCGTCCTCTTAGTTACCCACAGCGGAATCGACCAAACGGAACTCACATCCGGGCAACGAATCCGAGCCCTTGTACCGGAACCGCCTAAAGAATTGCAGGAGTCGAAATTGCCGTTGGATATCGGACGCCGCAAAGGCAAAGAAGAACGGCTGCAGTGGTTCCTCGCCTCGACCTACTGCACTTGCAAGGTGAAAGGAGACCGATGCACCGGGATGGTTTATACCTTGGCGAGTTGCAATGTGAACGCTTGCGGCATGCCGAATAAAATGCGGGGAATCATCGGCAAAATGATTGATGAGGGCAAAACAGACGAGCAAATCTTCGCCGAACTCCTGAAGATGCGCGGGCCTACGCTACTCAAACAGCATTTGCTTCCCTGAGGAATCGATTGACGGTCCGCTCCACAAAAGGGACAATATCAGGCAAATCCTTTACAAACAACCAAAGGTTGTGATCATGACCAAATCCAAGCTTACATTCGGTGCCTTTCTTCTAACGGCCATTTTAGTGCCTGCATTCCTGGCCATTGCAGGTGACGACGAGAAATCCCGAGAAGACCGAATAGCGGATGTTCAAAGACCGAAGGATGATTCTCGGGAAGGATCGCCTTTGGGCAGGACGGTAAAATTGGAATTTGCCCTTCACCCCAAGGAAGAGGATGCCCCGCGGCTGGTGGTCCTTTGTGCTCTAAGGGATTACAGCATCAGCCGCCAGGTGGATGGTCCAAATCATCGCCATGGAATTGTAATTTCCGGAGCGGTGCATCCTGTCGACTCACACCAAAGCATCCTTCTTTCCTTCAAGGCGGAGTTGCGTCACGAGGATGTTGCAGATGACTTCCAAGCAACCTTTGCCGCCAAAGGAAGCACCGAGTTGCGTTTCGGGCAATCCAAGACCCTGAGTTATTTAGGCGAACATGCTCTCAAGGTAACCGCCACTCTGGAAAAAAGGGAACCTAGCCGGGGCGAAGGTGCGGATGTTTTCCGAAACCAAATCGCCGAATTAAAAGAGGAACTAGCCAATACAAAGAATTTGCTTGTCTTGGCCAAAGAACAAGCGACAAAGAATAGAGCCATTGCCGAGTTCGCACAAAAAAGAGCTCAAGTAGAAAAAGCCCGTGCAGAAGATGCACTCGCGCTTGCCAAAAAACAGAAAGCTCTGGCCGACCAAGCACGACTGGAAGCTCAGAAAATTGCTGCCGACTTAAAGGCGAATAATGCTCTGTTAAAAAAAGCCCTGCAATTGGAGAAAGCGGCTCGTAAGGAAGCCGAAGCGGCCCGAAAACAAGCCGAAGCGGCCCGAAAACAAGCCGAAGCGGCTTTTAAAAAGCTACAGCAGCAACTTCAAAAATCGAATAAGTGAAAGAAGCCTTTTTACTTGGCATTGGGGTTTTTCTTCAATTTGAATTCCAATTTGTTTACTTGGCCGGCCTTAATGGTAGCGGTTAGTCCTGAGGTTTCCGGGTCGCCGTAGACAGTTGGGATTAAGGATTTCCCGCCCATGTAATTTTTAGGTATTCCGCCTTCACCCGGATTGCTCACCACTGCCGACCCTGCCTCCGCAACCGATTGGATGGCGACTTTGTGTTCTCCCGGTGGGACACCGTCGCCTTCTTTGAACGTTGTTACCTTTATGATTTTCCCATTAAGGATTTGACCGACGGCGGGCCGTGCATTCTTTGTCTCAAAGATAATGGTTCCTTTGGAAAGCGGTTCGCCGGCAAAGGTTACCTCCCCGGTTACCTCGGCTGTTTGATTGCCGCAACCGGCAACAAGCGGAAAGAGTAATAACAAAAGACATCGCTGCATCTTGGTTCCCAAGGAAGTTGGGGCTTTGTTGAGGGAGCATCAATCTATTTTGCCGACAATATCTTCGGCGGCTCGCGAGGCTAAGGCGCGGTAAGTTGGACCTTCAATAGTATTGAAAAGAAACCGGACCGAACCATCCCCAAGGCAAAAGTTGGCGCCGCCGGGATGAAAACTGCGGAAACCAATCGACTCGTCCCAACGCGGATTGGCTTGCGTGGGCAGGTTGGCAGCAAGAGATTCGTTCATAAAGTTGATCGGATGGGCAGTAGTGGCGAAGCTTTGCGTCCCGAAGTTTTGCGTAATGCAAAAAGCCCCCACGCATTCCCCCAGCATGATAGTGTTGGACAGGCCATCGGAAACTTCGTCAAAACGGGCTGCCCAATCCCAGCGGCCAATCATACCTCTTACCACCCTGGTGCCATAGCCCACATTCCCATAAGTGGGTGTTGCCCCGATTCCCGTGGCATTTTTGTAGTCGCCAATGCAAACCGCATAGTCACATTGCCGCAAGATCCACATTGGTGCAGCAAATCCTTCTTCCTCGCGGATTACATCGGCCCAGGTATCCGAAGGGCACAGGAAAAGCGGTTGTTTTTGTGAGATCAGTTTATAATTGTCTTTCTCCCAGCCGTTGACGGAGTAATCCAGTCCCCGGTAGATGTTTTCTTGTTCAACATAAGGGAGTATTTTCGTCATCCAGCCCCATCGAAAAGTTCCATATCCGGAGTGAAACCGGCTGCTGGGGAGGACCTTGTAGGCTAGATGATAGCTATGCATCGCCAAGCCAATTTGGCGGAGATTGTTGCTGCAAGTCAACCGATTAGCAGTTTCTCGGATTTTTTGAACGGCGGGCAAGAGCAATGCGATCAAAATTGCAATGATGGCGATAACTACCAGGAGTTCGATCAAAGTGAAAGCATTTCGCTTAGTTGTCATTTAGGAATCTCCATTCCAGGTTGGATTTATTGGAATGAGAGGATGAAGAGAAGTTAAATCCAGGGTAACTCAATGTCCCTTGCTGTGTCAAGAAAGGCGGTTTCTCCTAAGGCAAGAATGTTATAGAATTATACTATCTCGCGATAAGTAACTCCCGTTCCAAATACCTTGTCACCGACTTGGAATATTAGGAGATTTGAATGCAAATTGTTGCGTTGATTCTTCGCATTACCGTACCGGCGATCGCAGTATTTGGAGCAATCTTTTTTTTCGTTGGCTACAACACTTTTTCTCAATCCAGTGAAGAAATCCGCACCGAAGCGGAAAAAATTTGGAAGAATACCGATCTTTCTATTGAAGACCGCCAAGAGAACATCAGCTTTGTAGCGGTGCGGCAATCCATCCCCTTTTTCTTAATGATTGGCGGCATTTTTGGTTTATTGGCGGCCGGATTGGGTGGGTTCGAGCGGGGTTTTGATGCGGCTGTCCTCCTGATAATTTCCATCATCGGTCCGGCCGTGTTGCTGTCCCAAGGCGAAGGGAATCTCTGGGCGACATTGATCGAAGATGAACCCAGTATGGATAATTTGATGCTGCCCATGGTCCTTTATGGTTTGGGGGCCATGGTTGCTGTGGGTCAGGATATTTTGCGGTTGGTGGAAAGCTCAGGAACCAAAAAGAAGAAGCGGCGGCGTTCCAGGGATGAGGGCGAATATTAGCCAAACCGGAATTATAAGCAGAACGAGAATTTAATGGCTGTAATCAGCTTTACTTGCCCTAGTTGTAAAACCAATCTGAAGACTGGCAATCTGGCCCTTGCCGGCAAGCAAATTCGCTGCCCCAAATGCCAGGCCCCCTGCCCTGTCCCGGCACAGGCTCCACAAGGACAACCCGGTCCGCAGCAAAATAGTTTTGCAGATGACGATGAACCCCTGCCGCCTCGCCGCAGGAAAAAGAAAAGAAGCGGTGGTAGAAGAAGAAAACGGCGGGATATTGACTTCATTGATTTTGCCGTCGGCTTCTTGGTTGTTGCTTACCTCGCTTTGTTGATAATCGCCGCAAGATCGGTAGGATTTTTCCACATTGATTTTGAGCTTATAAAGAAAACATCCCCCCAGAATTCACAACTTGAAATGAATTTGAGTGCCGATGAAATGTGAAAACGCTTCCCCTGCACTTTTCCGGTTCAAAAGTTGATGGGTGTGCGTATCATAATAGTAAGTCTCTCCCCGCCGCGAATTAATCCTGCTCTATCTGGTGCAAACATGCCCAAAAATTCTTTGTTGTCTCTCACCTTCTTAATATCCTTATTGGCTTACCCTTGTTGGGCTCAAGAAAAAACAGCCACCCCGGACCAACTTGTTCAAAAACTCAGTTCCAGTTCTTATCGGCAACGTAGTCGAGCTTACCAGGAACTTTTGAAGTTGAAAAAGGCTGCCATTCCGGCGTTGGAAAAGGGATTAACTAGTGAGGTCCTGGAAGTACAGGAACGCTGCCGCCAATTGTTAAAATTTGCCAGGCGAACGAAAGAAGACCTCAAGCTGGATGCTTTCGTTAATGGGAAAGGCACTATTTCCTTAAAAGGATGGGAAACGTTCAAGAAAACAGTCGGTTCCGACCGAGCAGCACGATTTTTATTTGCCCAGATCTACCGGGAAGACAAAAACTTATTGGCTTCAATCGCTGACAACCCCGGCAAAGCCCGGCAAGGTTTGAAAAATCGTTGTGAAGCCTTTTACCGGAATCTTTCCAAGCAACCACCCGAGTTGGGGGATGTCGGCGGGTTACTTTTTCTTGCTCGTAATTCTCCGCGGATGAACTACCAGGTCTTTTCCCGCTTTAACCGCATTTTTTATCGCACTGAAGTGACCAATTTAATCAAAGGAAATAATAAGCTACTCAAGCTTGTAGAAGAAATTCTGGAACGCCAAGCCGGTGAAGAAAAAACTTACAGTCAACGGTACAGTATCGCCCAGAGGTTCGTACTATTTGGATCGATCACCGAGGGTTTAAAAAATGAATTGAAACAAAAAGTGACCAAAGCCCTAAAAGATCCCAATCAATTCAATCGTCTTTCCGGATATGCCAGTCAGCTTCGGGCAATGCAAATGGCGGAAACCATCGAGAAAGAGATGAAACACCATGTACCTAAGATTGCCGAAAAAGTGGTCAAAGGCCGGGATTTTAATCGTTTTTACGCGACGTTATCGGTTGCCAATAATCTTCAGATGCTGCAAGTGAAAAACACCATTCTGAAGCCTGCTTTACTTCCCATGATCCAAAAAAATCTTAAGGACGGTAACTTTTTGAACCGGGGGTATCAGGTTCGGTATGCTTCGCAGCAACTCAATATGGAACAGGAAGTAAATGATTTGGTTCGGCCGGTATTGGAAAAAAGAATGGTAGCCGCAGCCCAAGGAAATAATGAGAGTGCTATTTCTTCGCTGTATTCCCAGGCCCGTTATTTTCAATTGGAAGACTTGGCCAACGATCTGCTAATACCGTCTGCCGAGGAAATAATTCTCAAGAAGATAGAGAAAACTGCCAAAGATTTGAATCAATTCCAACAAACCATCTATCTGGCAAAGCGCTGGCAATTAAATGAGATATTGGAAGCGAAAATAAAACCCCTTTTGATTGAAAAGTCGGAATCAATTGTTAGCTCCCCTAATTTGAATGATATTAACCGATTAATTAGTATTTCCCGATATCTCGGCATGCCGGCAAAAGTGGACAATAACTTACGTAAGGCAACCAAAATCATGGTGGAAAAACTGGTGAAATCAAAGGGAAATTTAAATGCTACCAGTTATGGCCAACTTAGTAGTCTAATCCAACGATTCCAACTGAAAGAAGGAATTCCCCTTATGATACGAGCCGCCAATGCCAACGGGGTGCGAGAATATATCCGAGGGAATTCTATCCGCATAGTAGGACTTTTGGGAGACAGCGGGGACATCCCGAAGCTTGCTCCGTTTCTGAAAAACAAAACTTCGGCTGGGACGACTCGGATCAATTTCAATCAGATAAACACCCAATTGCGTGATGTTGCTCTCGCCGCCATGATTCACTTGAGCGGCCAGGAAATTCGCAAATATGGTTTTGATTACGCGGAAGCAACCGGTCGAGGCTTTACCAATATTTCTCACAGTTGCCTCGGCTTTAGGAATGAGGCCCGCCGGCAGAACGCATTGAAAATGTGGCAGGACTGGAAAAAGAAACAAGAAAAAACATCTTCATAACCTACTGGAATTGCCGTGCGGCTAAGTATTGTCATTCCGACTTTGAACGAGAGCAAATACCTAGGCAAATCCATTTCTTCCATCCATCAGAATTTTCTCTTCAAATGTCCGGAAATCATCGTTGCCGATTGCAGTTCTCAAGACGGCACTCCCCTAATCGCGCAAAGGTTAGGAGCTAAAGTAATCCAAGGAGATCCTCCTTGGAATTCCCGGGCTTCTGCATTAAACCATGGAGCGAACGAAGCGATCGGAGATGTAGTATTGTTTCTCCATGCCGATAGCGAAGTTCCGGCTGGTTTTGACCAACGGATTCACTACGTCTTGCAAAATCCGAATGTAATTGGCGGGGCATTCCAATTTGGATTGGATGGAAACTCTCTCCTCCTACGCTTCGTGGAAATGATTAATAAATTTCGCTATCGGGTAT